>JAPULD010000372.1 GCA_027295365.1 Planctomycetota bacterium | reverse complement strand
TTACTGGACGCAATTGGGGCACGAGGGGGATATCAAGGCGGGTGATCTCGTCACCAATCCCGATCATGCGAAAGCCTTGCGTCTAATCGCCAAGCATGGAGCCGACGCTTTTTATAAGGGTGAGATTGCCGAAGCGATCGTCAGTCTCATGCAAGAGCATGGGGGACCGATCACCAAGCAGGATATGGCGGGCTACAAACCTCGCGTGATGAAACCAATCGTGGGTGAATTCAGAGGACACGCGGTGTACTCCATGCCACCTCCCAGCAGTGGGGGGATCGCCATGCAGCAGATGTTCGGTCTTCTGGAGCGAAGGCTCGATGAAATTGGCGAACTCTCCCGCGACAATCCCTTGTATACGCATCTACTGACCGAGACGATGAAGCACGCGTTCGCCGATCGGGCGGAATGGCTGGCCGACAGCGCGTTTGTGGATGTACCGGTCGAGCGGTTGCTCAGTGATGAATATCTGGATGAACTCGCGGCAAGAATTTCCATGTCCCATACGGGCAAGAAATTCGACTATGGCTCAACTGCACCGCCCCCCAACGATGGCGGGACCAGCCATTTTTCCGTGATTGATTCCAACGGCATGGCCGTGGCCTGCACTGAGACGATCAATCTCACCTTCGGGTCGAAGGTCATCGTGCCGGGGTTCGGGTTTGCCCTCAATAACGAGATGGATGACTTCACGACCATCCCGGGGCAGCCCAACGCCTTTGGGCTTCAACAGTCGGATCGCAACCTTCCTCAGCCCGGCAAGCGACCCTTGAGCAGTATGTCGCCCACGATTATTGTTAAGGAGGGCAAGGTAATACTCATCTGCGGCGCGGCCGGGGGGCCTCGCATCATCACGAGCACCGCACAATGTCTGCTGAATTGCATGCTCTTCGATATGAATGCAGGGGAGGCCAGTCGAGCGCCTCGCATTCATCATCAGTGGATGCCCGAAGTGCTCAATATCGAGGCTCGATGGTCCAATCAGGCTGTATTGAGTGCGATGGAGGCTCAGGGACACGTCGTCATGCAAAGTGGCCATGTGGGGGTCGCCAACCTGATTCAAGTCACGTCAGACGGGATTCATGCGGCCAGCGATCCTCGGCGGGGCGGGACACCCTCGGGGTATTGACTGATAATTTGATCTGGGATGCAAGATAAATTCGCTTTCAAGAATGATATTTTCAGTGACGCAACTGGTATTCGTTTCACGCGTATCCCAGAGTAGTAGGTAGGTGAGTGCCCTTTACCTTTCTGGTCGCTCACGGACGGAATTTTGCTCAGAAACGTGATCGGAGAAAATTTGATGTCCATGGAGGCAAGCCCCGGCGCGATCGTTTTCGCGACGCCGCGACTCGATCTCCGGCCGATGGCCACGGAGGACCTTGCAGGGTTGACGAAACTGTTCGCCGACGAACGGGCGATGCGCAATCAGTGCCGCCTGGGCGATCAGGAGGAAGCCCGCGCCTATATTGAGCGCCATCAAGATTTCTACGACGAACACGGTTTCGGGCAGCTCACCATCCTGGAGCGAGTCTCGGGGAAGTATGTCGGCAAGTGCGGCTTCTCCTCGCTGGTCATCGAGGACTATCGGGAGTTCATCCTTTCCCATCTCATCGACCCGCCCTTCGAGATGGACGATTACGATGTGGAAGCCCTGGAAGCGATGATCACATTCGCCTTTGACGATCTCGACTTCATGCGGGTCGTCTCCCTGGTCAAGCCCTTCAATCGGCGGATCGAGCGGATCCTCAAGGAACTCGGCATGAGTTCCGAGAAGGAAGTCGTCTGGGATAAAAACACCTACAAGCTCTACGTCATCCACAACACCTAGTCGGCGGATGATTTTCTGTCAGGAACGACTCATGGGAGGGGCTCTGGGGGGGGAAATAGTGGAGGTGGGGGAATCAATCCAGAATCAGAAGAATTCAGTACTATGTTCAGGCTCCCGCTTGGCATGCATCCACTGCGGGACGACTTTTCAGGATGGCCTCCTTGAAAGAATCGGCAAAGAATCCGAGCGAACAATCCAAGACCACAGAGGTCGAGCTACCGGATCGACCCGTGGCGATCAAGGCCGACCTGAATCCGGGCGATCGGATCGGCCACTACGTGATCCGGGAGCCCATCGGCGAGGGCGGCTTCGCCACGGTGTACCTGGCCGAGCAGACCGAACCGGTTTCCCGGCGGGTGGCGTTGAAGATGATCAAGCTGGGGATGGATTCCAAGGAAGTCCTGGCCCGGTTCGAGGCTGAACGCCAGGCCTTGGCGCTGATGGATCACGCCAACGTGGCCCGGGTGTTCGACGCCGGGGTGAGCGACTCGGGCCGGCCTTACTTCATCATGGAATACGTGCCGGGCGATTCGATCACGGACTATTGCGACAAGCAGCGTCTGTCCGTCGAGGCGAGGCTCGATCTGTTCGTGCAGGCCTGCGCCGCGGTGCAGCACGCCCATCAGAAGGGCATCATTCATCGCGACATCAAGCCCACCAATGTCCTGGTCACGTCCATGGATGGAAAGCCCACCGTCAAGGTGATCGACTTTGGCGTCGCCAAGGCGCTGCACCAGCGACTGACGGATTCGACGGTGCATACCATGCATGGCCAGTTCCTGGGAACGCCCGAGTACATGAGCCCCGAGCAGGCGGAAATGACGGGTTCCGACGTCGATACCCGCACTGATATCTATTCACTGGGCGTCTTGCTGTACGAATTGCTGACGGGGGAAACGCCCTTCGAATCCGAACGACTTCGAAGCGCTTCCTACCTGGACATCCAGCGGATCATCCGGGAGGAGGATCCCCCCAAGCCCAGCACTCGCCTGAGCACGATGGACGACCGGCTCGTGGAGGTCGCGAGGCATCGCCACACGGAAGTGCGCCCCCTGACGAAAAGCGTTCGGGGCGAACTCGACTGGATCGTCATGAAGTGCCTGGACAAGGATCGCACGCGGCGTTACGAGACGTGCAACGGTCTGGCCATGGACTTGCAACGCTATCTGGACGACGAACCGGTGATGGCGGGGCCCCCCAGCACCACATATCGAGTTCGGAAGTTCCTGCATCGAAACCGGTTGGCGGTCGCTGCAGGAGCCACGGTGTGCCTCGCCCTGCTGATCGGTATGACCCTGGCGGTGATCTTCGCGGTGCGGGCCAACCGCTTCGCGGAACAGGCCAACATGGCCAAGATCGAGGCGGAAGAGCATCAGCAACATTTGCTCGTGGAACAGGCGCGGCTTCAAGCCACTCAGGGCGAACTTCAAGATCTTTACGATCGGTACGGGCATTTGTCCATGGCCCTCATGCCCTTGACCAACACCTCGGGTGACCCGGAGCAGGATGCCTTCGCATCCGGCATGACCACCACTCTGTTCAACGAGTTGGCGAACATCGAATCGCTTCACCTCAAGTCGCTCGAGGCGTCAAAAAAACTCTGGTCGCTTGATGTTTCGCGATCGCCGAAGGATTTTGCCAATGAAATGAAGGTGGATCTCCTGCTTCAGGGCAATGCCATACGGATCGGCGAGCGGGTCCAGATCAACGTCTGGCTTATGCACGGCGCGGACGGCCAGCGATTCTGGGGCCAGATGTACGATGGCGACTGGTCCGAAATCGAGGTCCTGAAACGTCAGGTCCTGGAAGACGTGGCGGCGGCCGTCAAGCTGAAGCTGCCCCGGGATGAAATGCGACTGGCGATCAATGAGCCGCGTGATCTTCGCGCCTGGGAGGCCTATGCCAAGGGTCTCTTGAAGATGGAAGCGCCGGATCATGACGATATCGAGAAGGCGATCGAGTTTTTCACGCAAGCCATCGAGATCGATCAGGAATATGCGCAGGCCTACGTGGCTCGGGCCAACGCGTATTACACGATGCTGCTCATGGGGATTCGAATTCCGCACGAGTTCATGCCCCAGGCCAGGAACGACGCGCTGAGGGCCATCGAACTTGACTCGACGCTGGCCGAGGCCTGGTCCGTGCTGGGGCTGGTGAGATTGCATTACGACTGGGATTGGAAAGGGGCCGAGCAGGCGTTTGCCAAGGGACTTGAGCTGAACCCCAATTCAGCCATGGCCCACATCGGGTTGGCGGCGTATTACACCTCGGCCGGCCAGTTCGATATCGCCATCGAGCACCTGTACACCGCGGTTCGCCTCGATCCCGCCACGTTGCTCGTTCACGATCAGTATCGCTACGTCCCGTTCAACGCTCGCAAATTCGATATCGCCATCGAATTCGCCGAGAAGGCCTTCGAGCTTGATGACGGCTACTGGCAGACCCACGCGTGGTATGGCATTTCGCTGGCCTACGCCGATCGCATTGACGAGGCGATCGTGGCGGTGGACGAGGCCGTGCGACTGGAGAACGACATTCCGATGGCCCGAGTCTTGCAGACCACGGTGTACGCCATGGCGGGTCGCAAGGTGGAAGCCAAAGTCATGCTCGATGAACTGCTGGATCTCACCCGGTCGGGATATACCTGCCCCTACGAGGTCGCCACGGTCTTTCTCGCTCTGGGGCAGACGGAAACGGCTCTGGAATACCTCAATGCGGCGGTCGAGTATCGATCGGAGTGCATGCCATTCCTGGGTTCGGACATTCGGATGGATGTGCTTCGTGACCACCCCGAGTTTCAGAAGATCATGGATGATGTGGATGTGATGTATCGGGGTCCAGAGTCCTCGGAAAATGGCCGATAGAGTGGTTGTCCCCCCCGGACCCCCGGACCCCCGGAAACGAAGAGAAGCCGATGAAGGCGAAAACAGCTCTTCCGGGGGCTAGGATTCATCACTATGCCTACGTATGTCTATCAGGTCATCACCGACGACGACACCGAGGGCGAAGTCTTCGAGGTCTTTCAGAAGATGTCGGACGATGCGCTCACCGAGCATCCCGAGACGGGCGTCCCCGTCAAGCGTATTCCCACGGCCCCCAACATCGCGGGCAAGTGGTCGGAGCTCCGCGCCGACGGGGGAGCCATGAGCAACAAGAACCTCGACAAGCTGGGCTTCACCAAATACGAGAAGGCCGGGGATGGCCATTACGAGAAGAAGGCCGGCGCCGGCCCCAACGTCATCCATCCGGATTGAATCAATAAAGCTTCACCACAGAGACACTGAGAGCACAGAGTAATACAAAAATGTTTAGCGGCGTCGCCCAGCGACGCGTTTTCTCTTCGTGCGCCGACCACGTTCGCTACACTCCCCCCATGGACATGACCCAAGCCCGATGGACCTTCCTCAACGACTATTCCAACGACCTCTTCGGAGCCCAGGATGAACACCTCGCAGGCCTGATGGACGAGGCGATCGAGGCGGGGCTCCCCGACATCGCAGTCAGCGCCGATGTGGGAAGGCTGCTGAAGATCCTGACCATGATGACGCCCGCCCCCGGAAGTACCCAAGGTAGACTCGCCCTTGAGCTGGGAACGCTGGGGGGCTATTCAGGAATCTGGATTGCCAGAGGCCTGGGTGAAGGAGGCAAGCTCATCACGGTTGAATATGAAGACCTTCACGCTGATTTTGCCCAGCAGCAGTTCGAAAAAGCCGGGGTGGCGAACCAGGTCGAGATTGTGCGCGGTGCGGCCCTCGATGTCCTGCCCGGTTTGCGAGAAAGACTGGGCGACGCCTCGCTCGCCATCGCCTTCCTCGACGCGGTGAAACTCGAATACCCGATGTATTGGGAACACGTGAAACCCATGATCGCCCCGGGCGGACTGGTGATCGCCGACAACATCTACGGGGCGGGGTGGAACGTCGAGGACGAGGCAAACGAGCAGCGGATTGCGATGGACGAGTTCTGCCGTCTGGTGGCCAACGATTCGGAGTTCGAGACGACGGGCGTGCCCTTGCGGTCGGGGTTGCTGATCGGGCGCAGGAAAGCATAGAAGCGACTTGCGGAAATTGTGGATACTCGATGATCAGGGTGGCAGGGGTAAAGTTCTTCTTTACCCCTGTTGAATACTCCCAATCACAATCACAGTGTATACGAAGCGCATACCACGGCCACCCGTCATGGGATATTGATTGGGCCGTGGTATCCGAATCATCCTTCCTCTATCATGGATCAGCGAGGGCATCGATTCAATCGGACCAGCGGAACGATTGATGAATATCAAACTCCAGAGTGAGGTTCATGCAATGAAGAAGACAACGACTGGCATGATCGTGGGATTGGCACTGATCGGAAGCGCCACCGCCGCGTCGATTGAACAGCGCGACGCTCGCTCCATCGCCGAGCAGTATTGGAAACATATCTTTGAGGATCGCGATCTGAAGGCCGCCGCTGCACTCATGTCGGACGATGTTCGGTATCGCGATCCGACGGCCGGGTCGATTGACCAGACCTTTGTCGATGGTCTTGTGGGCGAGGATGCTCTGGCTGAGTTGCAACGAGACTGGGATGTCAAAGGGCTCAAGTTTAAAATCGATATGTCATTTACGAGCGGTGAGCATGCCTGCGTGGCCGGCGGGGTGTCCTACCGGATGGATGGCAAACCTGGGGTCAAGGACCTGCCTTTCGCCACGATCCTTCGAATCAAGGATGGCGCCATCATCGAGCGGACGGACTATGGCGATTACACCAAGTCGTTCACGGGGCCGCGGGTATCACCCGAACCCGAATTGGAAACCATCGCAAGGAACTACGTGCATCACTATTTGCAGATGAAGTACCGGGAGATGGCCTCGTTGCTGGATGAAGACGCCGTCTTCGTCGATCCCACCGCAGCCCATGTTGGACAAAGTGTTCCGGTTGAAGGTCGATCAAATATGATCGATTCTTTCCAGCATGCAATCGGGGTCTTGTCCGATATTCAATTCGATCCCGCTCGTTCGTTCTTCTTTCAGAACCATGCCGTCTTCGCCGGCCAAAGCCATTTTGTCATCGCTGGATCCGCGCTGGGGCTGCCGCAGGAACGCGTCGCATTCAAGGACGTTCCCCTGATGATCGTGTTGACCATCGAAGGGGGCAAAGTCGTCAAGCATTACGACTACACTGACTATGAGGGATTCCAAAAACAGTTCGATGCGATCAAGGACACCGACGACTGATTCGAGAAG
>JAPULD010000371.1 GCA_027295365.1 Planctomycetota bacterium | reverse complement strand
GGGCATTTCACCAAGCTTCATGGCGTGCCTGGCCGTCTACGTGGCCATGTTCGCGCCGCGGCTGACCGCGCTCTGGTCGTGCTGGCTGATGGGATTCCTGCTTGATCTGTCCACGCCATTCACGCCGGGCGATGGGGGGAGTTTCTACCTCGTCGGCCCCTACACCCTGGGCTATGTCTTTTCGGCGTACATGATCATCCAACTGAGGCCAATGGTCTTTCGCCAGCGTGCTCTCACGGTCGGGTTTTTCACATTGTTGAGTCTGCTCGTGGTGGCCCTGATCAGCGTGGCGATTTTCGTCGTCCGGTCCTGGTATGATACGGATCCAATGGTGTATCCAACCTCGGCCGGGGCGGGGGGGGAGCTGTTCAGGCGATTCGGTATCGCGCTCTACTCGGCCCTCATCGCCATTCCCCTGGGATGGATACTCTTGGCGACGCTTCCCTATTGGGGATTCCCGACGACCGCCCATCGAAGAATTGGAAGGCGATAAGGCAAGAATTTTAACCACCGAGATACTGAGGGCGGAATTTAGTCTTTCCTTGCCATCCAACTTTTGCTTTTTGTTTTCTGTTTTCGTTCTTCCCCGCCGCCATGTGGTAAATTCTCCTCATGATCCGCATGATCATTTTCGACGATGACCAGGGCTCGTTCGGCCCCATGACCCACCTGAGGGCGTCCTTCGAGCTGCGCACCGGTATGCTCACGACGGCAGGTCGGTTGGCGGCATGGCGAGAAAAAACCCTGGCCGGCTATTGGGTGCCTGAACATCTGCGCGAAGTGGTCGCGGAACGAGCCAACGCGCCGGTCAACGTGATGCTCGAGGAAGAGGAAATCATCTGCGCCAATGGTCGCTGGGCCTTGCCCGAGAAGGGACTCGACCTGCAACTGGGCGAGGCGTTGCTGGAGGCTGAAACTGGTCACCTGATCGTCGCGCATCTGCGGCGCGCGGATGCCGAATTGCTGTTGACCAAGGGAATCCTCAACGAGCGCGTGAATGTCCATCGGCGCGAGGATCGATCGCTGTACCAATACCCATGGGATATCCTCGATCGTCTTCCCGTCACGTTGACGCATGACATCCTGAGCAATCGCATTCTCGACGCGAAGGTGCTGACGAACATGACTCCCGTGGTGGGGGAGAATCCCGTCGAGGTGCACACGACGGCGTTGCTTTCACCCAACGTGGTCTTCGATGCCACCAATGGCCCCATCAAGATTCACGAGGGCGCTGTCATTCGCCCTGGCGTTGTTCTTTGTGGTCCTTGCGCCATCGGGTCAGGCACGACCATCGTCGATCAATGTGTCATCAAGTCCAACACGTCCATCGGCCCCCTGTGCAAAGTGGGGGGGGAGGTCGGCGGGACCATCTTCCAGGGTTGCTCGAACAAGGCCCACGAAGGGCACCTGGGCGATTCGTGGCTGGGCAAGTGGGTCAACCTGGGGGCGGGCACGACGAACTCAAATCTGCTGAACACCTATGGCGAGGTGTCCATGCGATTGGATGCGAATGACTCGCGTCATCGCACCGGGAGGCAGTTCATGGGCGCGATCGTGGGCGACCATGTCAAGACCGCGATCGGCACGCGAATCATGACCGGGACGACGATCGGCACCGGGGCGATGATCGCCAGCAGCACGCCCCCCCCTGATCTGGTCGAGCCCTTCACGTGGCTGACGGATGATGGAAAACGGAAGTATCGCTTCAACAAGTTCGTGGACGTGATGACGACCGTGATGGCGAGACGGGATCGCACGCCTGGGGTTGCGTACGTGAAGCGGTTGGAGGAACTGCACAATCAGGGTGCCACGGACAGCGAAGCGTAGCGAAGTCGTCCGTGTCGTGCGCCATTTATTCGTGACTTTTGAGCCTATAATGCAAGCATGCTCCGGCCATTCACCATTCTTGTATTTCTATTCATTGGACTGGCATTGACTGCAGTGTGTGTCGTGATTGCTTCGGTTCAACCACGCTATGCCACACAAGCAGGTGATCTGGAAGATCATCCGTTTTCAAAATTCGAGCTTGAACATTGGAATCAACACTCCCCAGAAAAGTGGAGGGACGTGATGCCCCAAGTCAAAGTCGAAGATTCAATTGGAACACGTTTTATCTGGATTGCAGCCGGGCGAACAATTTGGGGACTTCCAAAGGGTCTGACGACAATTTTATTTGCACCTGATTATCGTCCTGAATTGTTTGAGATTCAGATCAGGCAGTATGGCTGGCCGTTCCGGTGTGTCTATTCGAAGCGGTGGCAAGAGTTCGCCGATGGAATCGATGTTCAGTCGGGGGATACAAGTCTGTCGATCAGCGGGTATGACTTTCCCACGAGCATAATGCCGCTTAGTCTGGTCGCCAATGTGCTGACTCTTGGCTTCGGTTCATGGCTCGTGGTTGGGATGGCCATCTACGTGCGGCGGGTTCTGCGTATTTGCGCCGGCAAGTGCCCACAATGCGCGTATCGACATGGCGAAAACATCGATGATGGTTGCCCCGAATGCGGCTGGAATCGTGATGACGAAGTCCATGCAGATTCCATTCCGGGTGCCACGGACAGCGACCGAAGGGAGTCGTCCGTGCGTTGAACAATCAATCGTCAATCGGCACGGACGACTTCGCTCCGCTTTGCTGTCCGTGGCACCCATGTTCCGGGTAGCATGCCCAATCGATGACCAAGAACCCAAAGCCCAAAATCCTCTACCTAATCGATGGCCACGCGCAGTTCTTCCGCGCGTATTACGCCATTCGCTCGGGGATGAGCAGTCCCGTCACCCAGGAGCCGACCAACCTGACGTTTGGCTTCACCTCCATGCTCCTGAAGCTGTTGCGCGAGGACAAACCCGACTATCTTGTCGTCGCGATCGACGTGAGTGGGGATCAGGAGACGTTTCGCAGCGAGCTGTATCCCGAGTACAAGGCCAATCGCGACAAGGCCCCCGACGATTTTCATCCCCAGGTCGAGCGATGCCTGGATGTGCTCTCGCAGATGGGGATCCCCGTGCTGGGGCAGGCTGGCGTCGAGGCGGATGACACGATCGCCACGCTGGTCAAGCAACTGAGGGCTCAACACCCCGACCTGAAAATCCGGATCGTTTCGCGCGACAAGGATCTCACCCAACTCATCGACGATCACGTGGAGATGTTCGACGCTCACAAGGACGCGACCGTGACGCCTTCGGACATCTTCAAGGTCGAGGGCGTCGAGCCAAAGCACGTTGCCGACATCCTGGCCCTCATGGGCGATACTTCCGACAACATCCCGGGGGTGCCGGGCATTGGACCAAAGACCGCGGCCAATCTCATCCTCCAGTACGGCACCATCGACAACCTTTACGACCACATCGATGAGATCAAGGGCAAGAAGCGGGAGAACCTCGAAGCCTTTAAAGAGCAGGTGGCATTGAGTCGTCAGTTGGTCGCCTTGATCGAAGACGTTGAGTTTGATTTTGATCTGGAACAGGCGATCAACGATCCGAGCACGTTGCCGGTTGAGCAACTGCTAGAGACGTTTCGCCAACTCGGATTCAATCGTCATCAAGACGAACTGAAGAAGCTTGCGAGTGGGGGGGATGAAGCAAAAGAGCAGGGAAAACCTTCCATGGGTTCCGGGGATTCCGGGGATTCCGGGGATTCCGGGGGTGGATTTGGGGGAGGTCTCTTTGATCAGGTCCAGGAAGGGCAAGTCCCTCGAGTGATCGATGGCGAGTACGAATTGATCACCACCAAGACCAGGCTCAAGGAACTGGTGAGGGAGATCAAGCAGGCGAAGCGATTCGCCGTGGACACCGAGACGACGGGTCTCGACGCGATGCAGGCCAAGCTGTGTGGCGTTTCAATCTCATTGAAGCCGAAGACGGGTTTCTACATCCCCACCCGATCGCCCACACCAAGTAAGCATCTCGACACGGAAACCGTCATCGAAACCCTGAGGCCGGTTCTCGAAGATCCCTCGATCACCAAGATCGGCCACAACCTCAAGTACGACCTGCTCATCCTCCGCCAGCACGGCGTCGATCTGGCGGGGCAGTTCGATCCGGAGAACAACGACACGTTGCCTCTCTTCGACACGATGGTCGCCAGTTACGTCATCGACGCGACCCGCTCCAGTCACAAGATGGATGTGCTGGCGTTGTCCCTGCTTGGGCACACCTGCATTCCCATCACCGAACTGATCGGCAAGGGAAAAAATCAGACCACGTTCGACACCGTCCCGCTTGAAGTCGCCTGTGATTACGCGGCGGAGGATGCGGACATCACCCTGAGACTGCACGATGTGATGCGTTCCCAGCTTGAATCAACGGGGTTGAAGTCGTTGTTCGAGGATGTGGAGATGCCGCTCGTCGAAGTGCTGGCGGAACTGCAGTTCAATGGCATCCATGTCGATCCCGATGAACTTGATACGCAGAAGGTCAGGATCCAGGAACGCATCGACACGATCAGGCAATCAATCATCGATGCCGCACCGCATCCGTTCAATCCCGATTCACCCAAACAGCTTGGCGTGGCCTTGTTCAACAAGCCTGATCAGGATCCCCCCGGCCTCGGGCTCAAGGTCATCAGGCGAGGCAAGACTGGCCCATCCACCGACCAGGAAGTGCTGGACAGACTCGCCGGCGATCCTTCCATCGAGAGCGAGATCCCCAGGCTCATCATCGAATACCGCCAACTCACAAAGCTGGTCAACACCTATCTCGAATCCCTCAAGGAGGCGATCAACCCCGAGACGAAGCGGATACACGCGTCCTTCAACCAGACCGTCGCGGCCACGGGGCGACTCAGTTCCTCCGATCCCAACTTGCAGAACATCCCGATCCGCACCGACGTGGGGCGGGAGATCCGCCGGGCGTTCAAGGCGGACAAGGGAAACGTGCTCATCTCGGCGGACTATTCGCAAATTGAGCTGCGTCTGCTGGCCCACCTGTCGGACGACCCATCCCTGATCGAGGCGTTCACCGCTGGGGAGGACATCCATCGCGCCGTCGCGGCGGAGGTCTATGGCGTCACGCCCGAGAAGGTCACTTTCGAGCAGCGTCACAGCGCCAAGATGATCAACTTCGGCATCATCTACGGCATCACGCCCTTTGGTCTGGCCAGACGCCTGGGGGGTGAGGTCACCAATAAGCAAGCCGAGACGATCATCAGCGATTACAAGGCACGATTCACGGGAATCGATGCTTTTCTGGGCCAGTGTGTCCAGGAGGCGATCGAGAAGGGGTATGTGGAGACGATTCTCAAACGCCGTCGTGCCGTGCCCCAGGTGTCGGCGGCGAACCAGCAGATCCGGGCTCTGGGGGAACGGATGGCGATCAACACCGTGGTGCAGGGTTCCGCGGCGGACCTGATCAAGCTCGCCATGATCGATCTGTATCGAACACTGCCTGAGTCGTATCCGGGGGTGAAAATGCTGCTTCAGATTCATGACGAATTGGTGTTCGAGGCGCCCAAAAGCCAGGCCGAGGAGGTGCA
>JAPULD010000370.1 GCA_027295365.1 Planctomycetota bacterium | reverse complement strand
GGCATTGGCGAATCAAAGCAGATGACCGACCAGGGGTACGTCCTGCGCTGGATGGGGATTCCCTCGCCCGATGGCAAGTTCATCGTGCATGCCGACAAGAACCAGACGTTGTGGATTCTGGATGTCGAATCGGGGGACGATCGCCAGATCGATGAATCGGGGCATGGCGATTTTCGGAGCCTCGACTGGTCACCCGACAGCAAGTGGCTTGCGTATGCGAAAACCGAGGACAACCTGATGCAGCGATTGTGGCTGCACAGCCCGATCGACCAGACCCACATCGCTCTGACCAGCGATCGCACCTTGAGCGGCAACCCGACGTGGAGTTCTGATGGCGATTGGTTGTATTTCCTTTCCGATCGACACCTGGAAACGACGGTGGGCAGCCCCTGGGGGCCCTGGCAGCCTCAACCACATTTCGAGCGAACCACCGAGATTTACATGCTTGCCCTTCGCGAGGGATTGCACTCACCCTTCGCGCCCGCCACGGAGCTTGATGATCAGGAGAAAGACAAGGAGGAAAAGCCCAACGCCAAGGACGATGATGAAGAAGGCGAGGGCGAGGGCGAGGACAACGAAGATGAGAAGCCTCCCCTTCAAATCGATCTGGATGGCATCGCGGGTCGCCTCCATAAGCTGCCCGTCCCCAATGGCGACTATTCGAATCTTTTCGCGACGAAGGATCGTCTTTTCTGGACCGCCAGCGATGATGGCCGTTCTTTGATGATGCTCAAGATCACCAACGAGAAGCCCAAGGCGAAAGTCATGGTGGCCGGTATCCGCAACGCCGAACTCTCCGCGGATGGCAAGAAGATTCTCGTACGCAAAGGCAATGCCTTGCACGTCATCGCCTCTTCGGGGGGTGCGCCCACCAAGCTGGAGAACACCGCCGTCAACCTTTCAGGCTGGACGTTCTCGATGGACCCCAGGGAGGAATGGCAGCAGATGTTCGTCGATGCCTGGAGGCTCGAACGCGATTATTTTTACGACCAGAACATGCATGGCCTGGACTGGCCCGCCATGCTCGAAAAGTACAGGCCTCTGGCGGAGCGGGTGACCACCCGAGCCGAACTCAGCGACGTCATCGCCCAGATGGTTGCGGAGCTTTCGGCCCTGCACACGTTCGTTCGTGGTGGTGACACGAGGCGTGGCGATGACAATATCGCCCCCGCTTCACTCGGAGCACGATTGACGCGTGATGAAGCATCCGGGGGTTTCCGCGTCGATCGGATCTACCAGAGCGATCCGGATTACCCCGACCAAGCCGCCCCCCTCGCCAAACCTGGCGTGAACATTTCCGAGGGCGATGTCATCGAGATGATCAATGGCGTACCCACGCTCTCCGTCGCCCATTGTGGCGAGTTGCTTCGCAATCAAAGTGGAAAGCAGGTAAGGCTTCGCGTCAAACCTCACGACGCCGACGAATCAAGAGATGTCATTGTCACCCCCATCTCATCCAGAGGTGAATCAATCCTGCGTTATGGAGATTGGGAATACACCCGGCGCCAGATCGTCGAAGACCAGGGTGCCGGTGATCTCGGTTACATTCACTTGAGGGCCATGGGGAGCCGCGACATCAACCAGTGGGCTCGGGAGTTTTACCCCATCTTCGATCGCAAGGGTCTCATCATCGATGTGCGTTACAACCGGGGGGGCAACATCGATAGTTGGATCCTTGGTCAATTGTTGCGCAAGGCGTGGTTTTATTTCCAGGGTCGCGTGGGCGACCCGACCTGGAACATGCAGTACGCGTTCCGAGGCCACATGGTCATCCTGTGCAACGAACGGACCGCCTCGGATGGCGAAGCGATCGCCGAAGGTTTCCGTCGGCTGGGTATGGGCCCCGTGATCGGCACGCGATCCTGGGGCGGTGAGATCTGGCTCAGCTCGAACAACTTCCTGGCGGATCGAGGCATCGCCACGGCCGCGGAATATGGCGTCTATGGTCCCGAAGGCATCTGGCTCATCGAGGGACATGGCGTTGATCCCGACATCGTGGTCGACAACCTCCCCCATGCCACCTTCAACGGCGCCGACGCCCAGCTTGCCGCCGCGATCGAATACCTGCAACGCAAGATCGAAGAGGAACCCATCGAGGTTCCCGAACCACCAGCTCATCCCGATCATTCGTTTGAGAAATAAAAGTATCTCTCAATTGCGACTCAACAAAGCCGGGCCGTGTCGGCCCGGCTTCAACATGATCGGCCACCTTCACCAGTTGGATTCGACGCAACGACCGCCCCCGGGAGAGGCGGCAACTGCTCTTCCAACTCTCCCTTCGCCTTTGGCCACATCAAGAACGCCTCAACCAGCATCCACACTTCCAGGGCCAGCGTCGCCAAGGCCACGATGATCAAGATCCAGTTCTTGTTTTCCTGGAACAGCCAACCGGGTTGTCCGCCCGGGTTGGACTTGAACAACTGCCAGAGCATCGCCCAGGCCGGCATGACGAGCATGAACATCATGGGAAGGACGATGAACCACACCGGGAGCTTGCGACGCCAGAGCCAGAAGCCGATCACGAGAAACGCGAGCCCTCCCAGCAACTGATTCGTCGCCCCGAACATGGGCCAGAGGATGAGCCCTCCCGTCCCTGCGGATTGCCAGGAGAAAGCCGTTCCGGCGGATGGCATGGCCGCGAGGATTGCCGCGATGATGATCGCGAAGATGGTCGCCCCATGCTTGTTGGCCAGGATGGTAAAGGGATTCAACACATTCAAGCGTGGTGAGGATTGATCATCGGTCTTGGCGCAAAACGTCGAGGCCAGTTCCTGGACGACGTAGCGTTGCAGGCGGCAGGCCGTGTCCATGGTGGTCCCCGCGAAGGACGCCACCAGCACGCCCATCAATGCCACCGCCACGTCTCCCTTCACCCCCATCGCTTGAACGAAATTCGCCGAGCCATCGACAAAGGCCCCCACCTTCGCGGCAAGTCCTCCCGCGGCGGTCCACGAACTGTACCGGTCGTCAAACGCATCGGCCCCCGTCAGCCACGCTCCGTTCTCACCGGTTATGCCCAGCCCCAAACCCGCGGCGCACGCCAGAATCACCAGCGTGGCCAGAAATCCTTCGGTGAGCATCGAGCCATACCCGACGAACTGGGCGTCGGTCTCGCATGAAATCTGCTTGCTGGTGGTGCCCGAACTGACCAGACAATGAAATCCGCTGATCGCCCCGCACGCAATGGTGATGAACAGGAAGGGAATGATCATCGGTGCCGACTCAGGTGAGAAATCCATCACCGGAGCGGCAAGTTCCAACGCGGGACGCGCGCCCCCCGGTTCGATCGGAGCGCCACCGAAGATTGCCGCGGCGAACAGGCCGGCGACGATCAGACCAAGGGCCGTGAGCAACTGCAGACTGTTGATGTAATCGCGAGGTTGCAGGAGCATCCACACCGGCATCACCGATGCGATGTATGAATACAAAAGCAACACGACTACCCAGGTGAAGTTCGACCAACCCGAGAGGGCGGAATTGAACTGGCCCAGCAATCCCAAGTTTCCGTAGATCACCGTCGCGTACATGATCACCAACGTGATGATCGAAGGAATCAGAAGATTGACGCCTTTGCGATGCAACCAGACGCCAATGCACATGGCGAGGGGGATCTGCACGAGGCAGGGGAAGATCGCGGAGGGGTAGTCGCGAAAGACCGCCGCGATGACCAGTCCAAAGATGGCCAGCACGATGGTGAGGGCCATGAAGAGGATGAAGAGAAACATGAGCCTGACGCGAGGATTGAGCACGCGCCCCGCGATTTCGCCCACCGACTGGCCTCGGCTCCTGATCGAGATGACCAGGGAACCGAAATCATGCACCGCTCCGATGAGGATCGAGCCAAATATGACCCAGAGCAATGCGGGTAGCCACCCCCACATGACCGCAATGGCGGGCCCCACGATGGGCCCGGTGCCGGCGATGGAGGTGAAGTGATGCCCGAAGATGATCGCCTTCTTCGTGGGCACGAAGTCCTGATTGTCGTTGAGTTGCACGCTGGGCACCGGGGCGTCGGGATCGAGCTTGAAGATCCGCCTCGCCAGCCACTTGCCATACGTGTGGTAGGCCAGAAGAAAGGCGAAAAATGCGCCGACCGCGATCAACAACGTACTCATGCCAATGTTCTCCTACCAAGCAACCCCGGGATGGTATCGACTATTGCCCTTTATGACCGACTGGCGACACTCGATCGCAGGGATGACACCGTCGAGGGGGCCAATGACTTCCTGCGCCGAATCTCCTCCCTGGGGCCTCTGGGGAAGGGCGACTCTATACTACGAGACGCGAAGCGCCGGATTCGACTGGCTGCCCCGCGCATCATCAAGGCTCGGAGAACGTCCCGGCATGTCAGAGTGGGGTCCTTTTGAATATGGCTTGTTGATCAGCTTGTTCCCGCTGTTGCTGGCCAGCGGGTTCTTCTCGGGCTCGGAGACCGCCCTGTTTGGCATGAGCCACCCCCAGCGAATGAAGCTGACCCAGTCCGGCTCACTGGCTGGCCGTGCTGTCGAGTCGCTCCTGAATCAGCCTCGCATGCTGCTCATCACCATCCTGCTGGGCAACATGGTCGTCAACGTCTTCTACTTCGTCATCAGTTCCGTGCTCATGCTCAGTCTCAAGGCGAACGTCGCGATCAACCTTGTTGCGATCCTGACTTCGCTCATGATGCTGGTGCTGCTGGGCGAGGTGCTGCCCAAGATCATCGCCAACACCCGCCAGATCATGTTCGCCAAGCTTGTCGCCACGCCATTGCTGACGCTGCACACGATCATCGCCCCGATCCGAATCGTGTTGGAACGGTTCGTCGTCACGCCCCTGAGCCGACTGACGGCCCCCAGCCTCGTGCCCGAATCGCTTGACGAGCGCGAACTTCGCGAACTGCTGGATCTCTCGGGCGCATCCGGCGCGATCAATCCCGAAGAGCGACGCATGCTGGGCGATGTCATCAAGCTGGGGCGTCTGAAGGTTCGCGATGTCATGACGCCAAGGGTCAAGGTCCTGGCCCTGGAGGAAGGCTCGACGCGCGATGAACTCATCGAGGTCCTGGCGAAAAAACGACTCACGAAGCTTCCCATTTATCAATCGGACCTCGATCACGTGGTAGGCGTGTTGCACGTCAAGCAATTCCTCATTGCTAGGCATGAACGCGTGACGCTGGACCTGCCCGAGGTCGATACCCCCCTCTTCGTACCCGAGATCGCCACGCTGGATAAACTCCTGGCCCACTTTCGCGTCGCGCCGTTGCAATCGGCGATCGTCGTCGATGAGTATGGGGGGACGGCCGGCATCGTCTCCATCGAGGACGTCGTCGAGGAAATCGTCGGGGATATCGTGGGCACCGATGAATCACGCAAGATTCACATCCGGACGATCGGCGATGGCGTCTGGAGTATTCTGGGTCAGATGAACCTGCAGGAATGGGCGACGCGTTTCGACTTGAACCTCGAAAATGCACTTACATCAACCTTGAGCGGATTCGTCGTGGAGCAACTCGGGCGGCCTGCGGAAGTGGGCGATGTGGTGGAATTCCAAGGCGTGAGGCTTGAAGTGATGTCGGTCGATGGTTCGCTCATCACCCAACTCCATCAACAATCCATCGTCCATAAACCTTCGGAGAATCAGGGTTCCACTGACTCCTCGGACAATACGGAGTCCGATGCATGAGCCAGACCCAACTGCTCATCCTGATCGGTGTGACCCTTCTGGGGCTCGTGCTTAGCGCGCTCTATTCGGGCATGGAGACAGGCCTCTATACGCTTAATCGAGTCCGGGTCACGGTGCGCGCCGGTCGTGGTGACAAGCGGGCGATGAGACTGCGGTCAATGCTCCATCGATCCAATCGCACCCTCACGACCTTGCTGATTGGCAACAACATCGCCAATTACATGGGCACCTTCGGGATCGCGGCGATCCTTGATGGCATGGACCTGAGCGCGGGAACCGCAATCGCCCTCAATGCGGGAATCCTCATCCCCCTGCTTTTCGTGTTTGGCGAGACGCTACCCAAGGATCTCTATCGCACGCACACCGATCACTGGTCGTATGGCACTTCGGGTCTTTTGCTCATCAGCGATCGCCTGTTCACGATTCTGGGGCTTGCCCCCATCGTGGTCGGGTTCGGGATTCTGGTGGGCAAGATGTTCGGCTCAAGTGGTGAGGGAGCGACTTCGGCCCGCCAGCGGATCAGCCAACTGATCCAGGAAGGGATGGGGGCGGGTGTGCTCAGCGAAACCCAGTCCACGCTCGCCGAACGCGCCCTGGCGTTGCATGACAAGACGCTGCGCAGCGTCATGGTCCCCTGGAGTCGCGTGGCGTCGCTCTCGGCCGACATTGATTTAAAGCTGCGTCAAGACATCATCGAACGACGGCATCACACCCGATTGCCGGTCGTGGCCCCTGGAGGGAAGGTCATGGGCATCCTGTCCATTATCGATATCCTGCTCGCGCCTGATCAACCGACCCGTGAACTGACCAAAGCCGCGACGGAATTCCCTCCCGATGCCAAACTCCACCTGGCCTTGCGAATGTTGCGTCAGGAACACCGAACGATGGCGATCATCGTTGATCCCAAGACCGGCAATCCACTCGGGCTGGTCACGCTCAAGGACCTTGTCGAGCCTCTGACGGGTGATTTGCCCAATTGGTAGGCAAAATGCATTCGCTGTTTTCCTATACTGGTCATTCGAGACGCATGGAACCAACGACGACCACCACGAATCCGGATCAAAGCCAATTGGATGGATGCAGCCTCGTGCCGTTGCGTTATGCCGGCACCATCTTCGTGTGCACGAATTGGTGGATCTTCTTTTACGACCCGGGCATGCCTCAGCAAGTCATGGCCAGCGTGTCATTGCTCATGCAGAACGCCATCGTCGTGGGGTTGTTTCTGAGCCTGGACAGCGTGCTGAAGCGTCCTGCCCTGCGATTCATTCTGGCCGGGCTCATCGCGGTCTACGCGGCGCTCTGCATCACCGATCTGTTGCTGCTGCAATTGATCTCGACCCCCCTGGCCCAGATCGTCTCGATCATGCTCGCCACGGGCAGCCCCATCACCGCGTGGACATGGGCGGAACTGACGCTTCTTCACGCCTTGCTATTGGTAGGCGTTTTCATCCTTGCATTCATCATGGGGGGCACTTTGCATCGTGTCATGCCGCGGTTTGCGATGATCGCAAAGAATACCAGGCGATTCCACGTATTGATGATTGTCTTGTTGGTGGCGTATGTGGGCGAACAAGTCATGGCTCGTACATCCAGCGCCTACATCAACCGGACCTCGACGATGCCTCTGTACGTACGAGTGCTGCCCGCGGCGACAGGCAACGCCTACACGATTCGACTTCTCCAACCTCCAACCGAAGCGGAACGCCGACGCGCCCTGGAGGCCA
>JAPULD010000037.1 GCA_027295365.1 Planctomycetota bacterium | reverse complement strand
TGCACAACACATCGAGTGCCCCGCTTGCTGGCGATCGACGAATCGGAATTGATTCATCGATTGCTCAAGGCTCGATTGCGCTGCGATCATCTGGAAATCCACAATGCCATGACGATGGAGGAGGGCCTGGAAATGGCCCATCGGTTACTACCCGAGGTCATCCTCCTGGAAATCAAGATGCCGGAGCGTGATGGATTTCAGCTGCTCTCCCAGCTCAAGAGCAATTCGGAAACCTCTGGCATCCCCGTCATCGTCATCTCGGGTTCGTGCAGCACCGACGAGAAGATTCGCTGTTTTGATCTGGGCGCGATGGACTTTGTCACCAAGCCATTCGACGTCAGTGAACTGAGAGCCCGGGTGCGATCGGCGGTGTGTCTGCGTCAGATGTTCCTCATGCTCGCCCAACGGGCTCAGATCGATGGCCAGACCGGTCTCTGGAACCGCTCGCATTTTGATTTGCGACTTCGGCAGGAGATCGCGGAGGCCAGCCGACATCGCACGCCCCTCTCTCTGATCATGTGCGATCTTGATTGTTTCAAGTCAATCAACGATTCCTACGGGCATCCTTATGGCGATCATGTGCTGGAAGTCTTCGCCGACATGCTGAACAGTCAGCGCGCCAGCGATATTGCCTGCCGATTCGGGGGTGAGGAGTTCATGATCATCCTCCCCCAGACGACGTTGGATGAATCCATGTCTCTGGCCGATCGGTTGCGGGTGCAACTACGTGACCACCTTTGGTCGGAGCATCCGAAACTCAAGGTGACGGCGTCTTTCGGGCTCAGCCATCTCGCCACGTGCAGCGAGCGGTCCGCCGAGCAGATGATCGCGATGGCGGACGAGGCACTCTACCGGGCCAAGGAGAATGGGCGCGACCACGTCTGCTGTTCTGGACTGCATGGTGAAGACGTGGAGAAGCGGGCCACCGCCTGAGTGGGAAACATCAACGGTTCCGGGTGATGACCGCGTCGGCCATGGACATCAGCAGGTCGCGGGCCGGACCGCTTTGCAATACCGACAATTCATCCTTGGCCTGATCCACGAGGTCCAGGGCCACACGCCCCGCCTGTTCGACGGCGCCGCTGTCGAGAAGTCGAGTGTGCAGCGCATCGGCATCGGTCTGGGCAATCAGCTTCAGGCCCAGCCCCCGTTCGGCTTGTGTGGCATTCTGAAGGTAAAAAATGATGGGAAGGGTGATCTTTCCCTTCTCCAGGTCACGTCCGAGCGATTTACCGACGATGCGTTCCTCGCCGATCAGGTCCAGGAGATCGTCCTGAATCTGGAATGCGATTCCAAGCGATTCCCCGAACCGGTGCAGGGCCTTGCTGACGTGAGGATCGGCACCGGAGATCATGGCGCCGAGACGGCAACATTCGGCGATGAGCGAGGCCGTCTTGCGTCGAACAATCTCCAGATACGTCGCTTCATCGAGCCCGCAATCCTCGCGATGGTGCAGTTGGATGAGCTCACCTTCGCACAACGTGTTGGTCACTTGGCCCAGGGCAAGGTTGATCGAGGGATCGAAAGCCGTCGAACAGAGATGAAAGGCATTGGAAATGAGATAGTCGCCCAGCATGACGGCGGTCTCGTTGTCCCACATCCGGTTCACCGTGGCCCCCCGACGGCGGATATCCGCCTCATCGAGCACATCGTCATGCACGAGCGTGGCCATGTGGATCATCTCGACCACGGCGGCAATGATGCGATGCTTCTCCGTCAGGGTCGATTCCTCGGTGGAATCATCTGCCCCGGCGAGACCACTCAACAGCACCAGGGCTGGCCTGAGCATCTTGCCTCGATACTGCTCCACGTGAAGACACAGGGCATTGACGGCCGAAAGGTCGCTCGCCAGTTGGCGTTCAAATACGATCGCGATCCGTTCGAGTTGTTGCTCAAGGAGCGTCGCCAGGGGCGAATGAACATCGGCCAGATCAAGCATTCCTGTCATGGGGCAGATTGTAGCCCGCCCGATGGGGGGCGTGGTTGTGAGCGATCACTTGCCGGCCACGATATAGGCGATCCATCCTTCGCAGGCCTCGCCACGCGTGGAGATGGTCCATTCGTTGTCGCCTTCGCCATCTTCGTCCGTGCCTTCCCAGTACACATGCACGGTTCGGAAGCCAGCTTCCTTCAGCAGTTCCTGGATCTCGGGTAGCGTCCAGAGTCGCCAGTGGTAGCTGAAGGCCTTGTCGATGCGAGTCCCGTCCGGGAATTTAAAATGGATGTGGTTAGTGACGTCCCCACTGATGGGGTTGTAGTACGCCTGGTCCCAAATGTAGGTGAATCCGTCGAGGTCACGATCTTCCTCCATTTCGAGGAATGAATCAGAGCCCCCGTAGGCATCAAGCAGGAACAGGCCATCGTCTTTCAGTGCGTGATGAACCCGGGTGAAGTAATGCTTCAGCTCTTTCCGAGTACGGAAGAGAAAATAGCTGAAATTCATGGCCAGAACGCTGTCGACGGGTTCGGTCTCCACCGTCAGCACGTTGTCCTGGACGAAGGTGAGCTGCTTGGCCTGACTGGCGTTCAGTCGTTCGGCGACCTTCTTCTTTCCCCAGTCCATCACTTCGGCGCTGAGATCCACCGCGATGGCGGTGTTCGCACGTCTTCGCTTGACCCAAGACATGGAAGCGATGGCCGTGCCGCAGAAGTCCTCGCGAATCGACGTAGCGAGACGACCGCGCTGCTCTTCCCAGACTTGATCAGTGAGATCGACTTCGGCTTCCGGTTCCTGGACGGACAGTTCGTACAGCTCGTGAATATCGCTGGTACTGGCTGTCCTCCATCCCTTCCGGAGACTCTTGTTCTTCTTTTTCTTCTTCTTGTTTTTCGGCATCTTGGTGGCGGTTGCTGTCATGGCGAAGGAGTGTAGCGATGTCGGGTCGCCAGGATGTCATTCATGGCTTCATCTCGAAATATATGCACATTTCGAGCCTTGGGCCTGAGCGCTCAATTGGGTGGCTGGGCAATCGGCTGCAACGTGAACGGATCTTTCATGGGTATCGCGGTGACGCGTCCATCGAAGAATTCCTCCATGGAAGCACGGCCTTCCAGATCGCCCGGGCCGATGTTCGCCCAGGGGCCGACCACGAGGATCGCCATCGTGGACGGATCGAGATGGTCTCTCATGACGCGCTGAACCTCATCGAGCGTCACGTTTCGGATCCGGTCTCGAAATTGTCGCCAATAGCCCGGTTCACGACCCGTCAATTCATCATCGACGAACAAAGCCAGCGTGCCCGCCTTGGATTGAAACCTTCTGGGAAATGATTCGATGAACGCATTCTTTGCGGTCTCCAATTCCACGGGACTCACGGGTTGATCCCTCATCTTCCCGATCTCCTCGAGAATGATCTTGATCGCGAGCGGCACGGTTCGGTTCTTCGACTGGAATGAGGCGCGGAATTCTCCCGGATAGTTGATGCGGGGTATGAGTCGTGAATTGGCGGAATAGGCCAGTCCCTCGTCATCTCGCACTCGACCCGTGATGCGACTGGTGAAGGCTCCGCCCCCCAGGATGTCGTTGGCGATCAGCATGGGGATGAAGTCGGGATCGTTCCGGGTCAGGCCCCTTGATCCGATATACACCTTCCCCTGGGGGATTTCATGCTCGACGTGGTACACACCGGGCTTGAGTTCATGCTGTGGCGCAGGCGGATCATCGACTCGAGGGCGGCTTTCCCAGTCTGCCATCGCCTCTTCAAGGCGATCGAGCATGGCTTGGGGCTCGAAATCACCGTTGACGGCGATGATGAGGTTGCCTGGATTGAAGATGATGCCATGCATGCTCCGAAGATTCTGGATGGTGAGGGCCTGGAGCATGGAACGCGTGGGATGTCGGGCCTCGAAATGATCAGGCCCATACAACAGGGCGTCCCATTCCCGCGCGAGGATCGCTTCAGGAAAGTCATTACGTTGGGCCATGCCTTCGATGAGCTCGCCGATGTAGGTGTCCAGCCGATTGGCCTGGAAGCCGGGATGCTTCAGCATGTCCAGAAACAACACCAGGCTTTCGTCGAGATTGCCATGCAGGCAATTGAGACTCGCCATACTTGAAGTCGTGCCAACACGGACCGACACGTCCGAAGCGAGAAAATCAAGTCGCTCGTCCATGTCCTCGGCACTGATGGATCGGGTGCCGCCACGTCTGATCATGTCTCCGGTGGTATGGGCCATGCCAAGCAGCCCGGCCGGGTCGAGGTATTCACCCCCCTTGAACGTAAAGACGATGTTCACGAGAGGCAGTTCGTGGCTCGGGGCGAGATAGACCGGAACCCCGTTGGACAGGACGTGACGGAAAGCCGAGGTTTCGGGGGGCTGGAAGTCGAGGGTGGCGAACTCAAGTTGTTCGGGACGATCGGGAATGTCCTGGGCGTTCATGGTTGATGTCCCGAGGAACATCAGCAGTAGAACGAGCCGAGGCGAGGACGCCAGCGGGCGGGAATTCTTTGAATTCAATCTCATGGTTGCGAACCGTCCTTCGTGTCGGAAAGCGTGGCGATTCGCTCATCAACCTTCTTCAGGAGATAACGAAACATTGGAATCACCGCCTCTCGATCAGCAGGGGGGACCTGAGACATCCGATCCTCAAGTTGTGCTCTTGCGCGGATGAGACTGTCGAGAGGATATGCCTTCATCCGTTCCAGTAACGCCACCGCCTGATCACGCTGCATGGGATGCAAGGCCATCAAGGCGGGTTCCGCGTCCACGGTTATGTATTTTCGTCGGTACACGCCGACGCTTCGGTTGGTGGGTGAGAAATACGTGTTGGCCACCCTTTGGATGTCTTGGGCCGTGACCTCCTCAAGCCGCCCTGGCCTCGTATTGATCTGCTCCCAGCCCCCCATCGATTCGTATACGCCAAGCTGGATCATCAGGAAGAAGTTGTCCTGCAAACTCCGGAAGGCATCGACGGCGACGCGGTTCTTCACCTTCTGCAACTCGTACTCGTCGATCGGTTGTTGCTGGAGCTTCTCCAGTTCCCGATACCAGGCTTCCTCAAGATCAAGGGGATCGGCGTTCCCCTTGACCTCGGCGGTGAAGGAGAATTGCCCTGCGTATTTTGCGGGTGCGCCAAAACCGCCGGCCGAGGACGAGACATTGCTGGCGATATCCAGCTCCTCCACGAGGGACTTGTAAAGCCGGCCCGTGCGGCCATTCAGGAGTTCAGCCAACATCTCCAGCGCAAAACTGTCCTGGTGTCCAAACGGAACGGTGTGGTATCGCACCTCCACTTGGGGCTGGCAGTTGCAATCCGCGACCATGCGCTTCTCCGCGAGTTGGGGCATTTCCGTCGTGACCACGGGGGGCACGGGTTGATCGCCAGGTTTCAGGCGGCTGAAGTAGCGCTGGATGATGGGTTTGATCTTTTGAGGATCGAAGTCTCCCACGATCACGCCCACGAGATTGCCGGGCTGGTAGTAGATGTCGAAATACGTCTTCGCCTGCTCAAGGGTGTAGCTGTTCAGGTCGCTGGGCCAGCCAATCACGGGCCAGGAATAAGGGGAGGATTGCCAGAACATCGCGTCGAACTGTTCCTGGAAAATGCCGGTCGGCGTGGACTCGACGTTCAGACGCCGCTCTTCATGAACCACATCGCGTTCGGCATAAAACTCCCGAAACACGCTGTCGAGAAGGCGATCGGATTCCATCCAGGCCCACAACTCGAACTTGTTGCTGGGAAGATTGAGTATGTAATACGTGAGCTCGTGCGAAGTGAACG
>JAPULD010000369.1 GCA_027295365.1 Planctomycetota bacterium | reverse complement strand
GAATTCAATCGATCCGGCGGATCCGTATGGCTCCAGACCGCTCAAGAAACTTCGATTGTGGAAGAAACCCGGCCACGAACCACGCAACCCCAACTCCGTCGGTCATCTGACGGATCCCGGGGATTTCGTAGCTCAATCGTTGATTATTCCGATTGCCGACCTCGGATACACGCCCGGTTCCGGTCCTATCGTCCTCTATCTTGAAGGTCTGGATCCAAACGCGCTCGGGGTCAACGAACAGATCTCTGTTTTCACGTCTTTCACGACGGGCGTGCCCAACATTGCCACCTGTTTCCGGGAGGAATACGTGCGGGTGGCCGTATTCAAAGTCGACCTCGACATGGATTCAGATCGGAACGGCGTCGTCGAGGACACTATTGAGGACGATCGACGTGAGCATCTTTGGGACTACGGAAAGACGGATCTGACCGCGACTCCGCCCGATTACAAGACCGGGGCCATCATTCGCGTGAACAATGATGATGATGATGGCGATTCAATTCCGGACAGTGAGACGTTCGTGATGGATACCCCCATCGATGCCAACGACATGTCGGAACTCTGGATACGCCAATTGAATCTTGCGACCCTTCCATTGGGCTGGTCCGTGTGGCTCAAGCTTGATGACCACCAGGAATATATGAATGTCCACGCGCCATTTCCGTATGGAACCATTCTTGGAATGGTGGAAGGCAAGGATGAGTTTGAATTACTCGCGACGGATATTCTTGGCTCGGGATCGCTCGTCGTTCCAGTCGAGGCCACTCGATATCCAGGGTATCCGGATTCAAACTTTGACGGGCTTATCACGCTCCGGCTCATCGTCCGAAATGGACCTCTCGCAACCGATAGTGTTGTCGCAGAAGACGTCATTCAAATGCGAGTAGCGCCGTGGATGATGCCTTCGCACCTGGACAGTGTGATGGATGTATATGTTACGGACACTTTCCCGGCTCGTCCCGCATCAAGTGTAAATGGTGTTACGATCGCTGCGGCGCCGTCTTTCGTCGACCGATTGACTGACGCTTTGGGAGCGGCCGGGCCAGCGCCCATCGTGATCAATTCCGGCGATCCGTGGCCGCAGGATCAATATGAGTTTGGATACCATTCCGCCCCAGACGGCGTGTGGGATATTGTATTATTGAATTCGCCGCGGAGATATGGCATTGGATCACCGCCGCAATATCCTCTCGAAGCATATGCAACGTCTACTATATTTTCGTCTGACTATGGGATTTATGGCATCAATCCACCAGGCGTGTCATACACGGAATGGCCCACCGCGGGTGGATTTTCGACACGTGACAGCTTTGGCAACCTCGAAGCGTTTCCTCCGAAAGGAAAATGGACAAGCGGTCATGTGTACCACAGTTCATCAATGAAAATCGAACTTCTGGAATTTCTCGACGGTCAAAGCTCGCAAAATAAATCCCCAGACACCATATTCGATACGTCCTGGCTGCTTGTCGGCCATGTAGATGAATTTATGACCATCCAGCAAACCGGTCCCGAGGCATTTCGCGTGATTTTGGCGAACACGGCCTTGGGCGTCTATCTCCTGAACCAAATTGCCTCAAATGATCCGGCTCTGGAATTCAACGAAGGTCAACTATGGGAAGATGACGTTTTGCGTACGGCGACTTCACTCCTGGGAAACCTTCTTGTCTCGGATCCGTCGAAGGATCTGGAAGACTACAACATGTTGATTCAGACAAATTATTTGGATGCGTTGAAAATGCAATTGCAAAATGATCCTACAATTACAGAAATCATTGAAGTACCAGGATTTTTTCATGAATTTACAGGACCGGGTTTTACCCCCACCTTCCCAAATATTAATAGTGCCGCGTCCGCCTTCCCGGATATGGTCAACCTCCTTTACGTGGATGGCCGTATGATCGTTCCGGACCCCATGGTCGATGAATTCAAAGCGGTCTTCGAGGCGTTGGTCGATCCGTCGCCCGCTTGGATCGATTGCCTGGAGTATCATTGGAGTATTGGAGAAGTCCACTGCGGGACCAATGTCCTTCGCGCTCCACGCCCTGAAGTGCTCGAATGGTGGCTCGTTGATCCGGCTCCATAAGCGAAAGTGCCGAACTGGAGAACACTCATGTTCACATACACATATCTTCGTTTATCTGTCTTGCCGATGCTCGTCATCGCATGGACCCTCGATACACGGCTCATGGCTCAACAGGGACTCGAGATGGCGCAGCGCCTGATCGATTCGTCCGGCGAGGCATACGTCGAGCTCAGAAATCAGGCGATTGACCTGTCAGAGGATGAATTTGTCCGGATGACACAACAGTTGCGTGGCCACGGCGACATATCCAAAGGGGCATTTATTGCCTTGCTGCTTGAATGTCGTCGGGCTCATCTTGATGCGGCCGCGCAGTTTGACATGAAGATCCAGGAAAGCATTCGCAATCCGATAGCAACCCACATGGACGGACTCTTCAGGTACAAGTTGCCGTATTCCGTGGATGATCGAGTGGTGGAACCATTGATCTTCGAATACATCGCCTTCCTCGACCTGCCGTCGGGGATGAAGCGAAAGTTGAATGAGCGACGCATTCAACCAAATCCGTCGCTGGTCAATGCGATACTGTATCTGACGCATGAAGACATGCTATGGCAGTGGAATCGTTTTCTCTTGGAGGCGAGTGATGGCCAACCCGATACATACGGGCGAATCATCAACTATCTAACCGAGCGATATATTGCTGTCCGTCAAACGAAGGAATCATACTCGCCGGCCGTATACGTCTTGACAATGCTGGATACCGAGGAGGCCTATACCGCAGTGCAAAGTATCATCGCTTGTGAAACCGCTCTGCTGACGAAAGAAGGCAAGGCTCCGTGGAATGATCGTACGGCTGAGTCCGAATACGAGGAATCAAAGACAAGAACTCTCTCGATTATGAAGCAGTTGAGCACCGCCAGGGAACAGAAGAATCAGGTGAATATTGGGGAGTTGGATATACGGGTGATGGTTCAGCAGCGTAGACATGAAGCATTGCTGCAACGCCTGAATACCAGACTCTATTGGGAGAAGATAAACAGGATGAAGAACACGATGCGTGCGCGATTGGATGCCGCGAAGCTAAAGTGATGAACCCACATAGGTATTATGTTCGATAAAGATAGACTCTTGCTTGAACTGCGAAGTAGTTCTGATCGTAGCGATTTCTTTCCCTTGGCAACTAGGGCATCATGAGCCGAAGCGACGGCCTCTTCGATCAATTCGGTGCCGTGAACTATATGTATTTCTCCTATCCCGTAGCCGGAAGAGAGATATACACGACATTCACCGCGTAGACGCTAACGTCAGGATACCCTGGAGCTCCTCCTGAAAAGCATCCGCCTTCTCCGGCTTCTCCCATGCCTCATCCAGTTCGATAAGCGATTCGAGGCATTGGGTCGATCGAGGGTGATTCGGGCCCCAGGCTTTGGTGAGCAGACGTCGGGCCTCTTCCAGTGTCGTCAAGGCTTCGTCGTAGCGACCCATGGCGGTCAGGCAGGCCCCCAGGCCTTCCAGGTGCCAGCCGATGTCGGGATGATCCAAAGACCTTACGCCGGCCCTCGTGTCCCTGAGGCATGATCGGAACAGAGATTCGGCTTCTTCATACCTGCCTTGCGCCGTTCGGATACGGGCTTCCAAGTTTCGGATCAAGGGTACGATTCGCTTGTTGCCGGGGGGGTGCTTTCCGACGAGTTGAAGCGCTCGCTCGAACGGAGCCACAGCCTCGGCGTGGCGTCCCTGAAGCATGGCCAAATCCGCGAGGTACCAGTTCGTGTAGATGAGCGTTGAATCGTCTCGTTCCAGTATCGCTTGCTGTCGCTCGAGCACCGATACCAACTCTTGCTCCGCTCTTTCGTACTGTCCGCTCAGAGCGTGGGCATGACCGATCCGCGACTCGATCTGCAGACTCGCCCGGTCGTCCGCCGCCGATCCTTTCAGTTTGATATCCGCGACCTGCACGAGTTCATAGATTCGGATTGCTTCATCGATACGGCCCAACTCAACAAGGAGACCAGCCAGAAACGTGCGCGACCCCCTCGTCAGCGACGCCGTCTCCCCCAACGTGATGACACGGCCCTCGATGGCCAGTTCGTACCAATGCACGGATTCATCGTATCGGCAGATCATGTAGTTCGTCGTTCCCAATGCATTGAGGGTCATCAGTCGGTCCGCATGATGCTTGTCGAGCACACGTCGCTGGATCTGTTCCAATTCCAGAAATTCTTCGATGCACTCTTCAATGTGTCCCTGGCGCCCCAACGCGAATGCAACCGAGTAGCGGGCCAGGAGTGTTTCGCGATGTTCGGGGCCAAGGCGGCGTTCGCGTTTTTCGAGAAGTTCCATGAGAATCGGGTAGGCCTCCTCGCCTCGCCTTTGCTGGTTGTAGACGTTGGCGAGTAGGTATCTGGCCGCATCCCACATTTCTTCGTACGATTCGTGGTGCGGATCGAGGGCTTTGAGGATGGCGTTCAACTCCGTCTCGGCTTCTTCGTTCTTGTAGCGGCGCATTAGGAGGCCGCATCGGTCGATCCGGGTGGCCAACGTCGAGGCGTGATCCGGGCCGAGGAGATCCTGTTGCAGTTCCAGTGCCCGATCCAGATGTGAGCCGCCTTTTGGAAGCTGGCCAAGCTTCAGGTAGGTACGCCCGATCACGTGGTGCATCTCAGCGAGGTCGATGGGCCAGTCCCCCAGTTTGTCCTCGAGCGTCTCAGCGGTCTCGTCGAGCAGTTCGATCACGAGCATGTCGCGTCCGAATCGCTCGGGGCTGACCGACTCCATCAGGCCCTGGTAGTAAGTGAGAAGCGCCTCCGCATTGTCCCGGGCGATCTTCATGTCCCCCAATCGTCGATCGGCCAGCACGAGGCCATAAGACGTGCCGGCGATGCCGAGCACGAGCAAGAGGATGGCGGTTACAATTCCCCCGACGAGTGCCTTGTTTCGAAGGGCGAATTTCTTCATCTGGTACGAAGTGCTGGGAGGTCGGGCCTGGATCGGCTTGTCGTCCAGATGGCGCTGCAGGTCGTCGGCCAGCTCTGCCACCGATTGATACCGACGATCCTTGTCCTTCTCGATCGTCTTGGCGATGATCGTGTCGAGATCGCCGTGATAGTTTCGGACGACCGAGGCGAGTCGTGTTGGTTCGTCCTCCCTGATTACCCGCAGGGCTTCGAGCATCATGAGCCCCTCGAGCTTATGTGGTAGGTCATTCGACAGCAATTCGAAGAGAATGATGCCCAAGGCGTAGACATCGCTGCGCACATCGATGTCATTCGGATTCCCGAGGGCTTGCTCCGGACTCATGTAGGCAACGGTGCCCAGCAGCAGCCCGGCCTCGGTGTGGAGCGTCGTTGTCCGAATGTCCGCGTCCGTGGCCCGCGCCACTCCAAAGTCGAGGATCTTGGGTCGGGGTCCCTCGGTATCATCCACAACGAGGATATTGTCCGGCTTGAGGTCCCGATGAATGACACCTCGCTGATGCGCGTAATGAACGGCCCGGCAGGTCATGATCATCAACCGCAGTCGCTCTTTCACTGACATATCGCATTCTTGAGCGAATCGGACGATTGATTCTCCTTCAATCAGCTCCATCGCGAAGTAGGGTTGCACGCCGAATTCGGTATCGAGCGAGCCAGCCTCGTAGATTTGGGCAATGCCGGGATGACGGAGATGACCAAGGATCTCGCATTCAAGCTCAAATCGCTTGAGTAACGGTTCCGTAGTGAGGTGTGGTCGGAAAGCCTTCAGGGCCACGCGCCGTCGTGGTGTTTCCTGCTCGGCCTCGTAGACGATCCCCATGGCTCCGGTGCCGAGAACGCGAATAATTCGAAACGGACCGATCTGCTTTGGCAGTTTTACATTGACCGGCCGGTTGACGTGTGTGATCAGGTGCTCGAGGGCCTTGTCTTTGACATGAATATCGAGCATGGCGGTATCCATCTGGCCGTCATGCAGTATCATGACTCGTAATTGATTTGCGAGTTCAGGCTCTTGCGTCTTGATGATCTGAAGCTGCGACGCACGTTGTTCAAGTGGCAACTCGCAAAGTTCGGAAAACATCTCACTCAGTCGTTCGTACCGCTCTGGCGTCATGATCCTATGCCCTCCTTGAGTTGCGCCATCAACCAGGCTCGGGCGGCTCGCCAGTCGCGTTCGACCGTACGGGTGGAGACGCCGAGAGAGGTGGCGATATCAGCGAATTCGAGGCCTCCAAACAGGCGCAATTCCACGATCGAGCAGTGCCGCTGCTTGAGTTTTTCCAGTAGTTCGAGGGCCTCAGTGAGGGCCAAAGCATCGATATCACGTGGCCCCTTGATTTGTATCGATTCGTCTAGGCTGATGCGATGCCAATCTCCGCCACGTTTCCCGGCATCTTGATAACGGACATAGTCATGGATGATGTGGCGCATCGCGGTAGCGGCTATGGCAAAAAAATGGTTCTTGTTCTGCCAAGACAGATCGGGATTCTTGAGAAGTCGCAGGAACGCCTCGTGGACGATCGCCGTCGGCTGGAGGAAACGGATACTATTGCCTTTCCGGGACCAGCCGTGAGCAAGATCTCGCAGTTCTTCGTACACGACAGGAAACAGATCGCGAACCGATCGTTCATTGTCGCAAAGCGATGGCGCACCATGGTTGTTGGTTTCGGAATCTTTCACACGGTTCCCTCCTGGACTGACGATCGATCCGCGCCGAATCATCCAAGGAAATTCCCGGGATGACACAGTCAAGATGTAGTGCAAATCTGAGGGCAGACAGAAGCATGGCCCCCGAGCGATTCAGGGCACTGACGAATGGTCAAGAGCAAACACATCTTGATTCCATATGGAACGGAAATCAAGAAAAATTGTAGAATTTGTTCTTTTTACTTGGTCGGTTCACTTGGCTGTCGTACATGTATTCAGTGATGAAACTGGATTGGCAGTTCGGACGCAACCGAGAGTCAGAGAGATGATTTGAATAAAGACGTAAGACCATCTGATGATGTGGGGTGATCGGCGGATTCAAACAGCGAATCCGTCGCGTCCTGTTGCATTATTCAACCGGCCGACTTTCGCCAGCAGCACAGGCAGGTCAAAGTGGACTCATAATGCATCTCCATTGGCGCAACTACAACACGTGTATCACGACCTTCTGAATGGGTAGGCGGCTCTTGTTGAGATTGTGTGAGTTGAATCTGCTCGAATTCGATAAATTACATGCGGTGTAAATATTTTGCCGACGGTATCGAACGACCGGGTGCGAGGCGAATTTTCCTCTGAATCGACGCCGTCCTGTGCCATTTGTCGGCCGAGCCACAAGTGCCTACACGGAAAGAGGATCGATGCGTAATGGTTGCCCCAATATGAGGACACATCAGGCGGTTCTGGCACGCTAGACTGATCGCCATGTTGACGATTCCGATGAGAATGCTGCTCCTTGCGATTGCCGGATGGCTGAACGAGGGGCAGCGGGGGAGGATCGAGTTCCTTCAGGAGCAGGTGCGGGTTCTTCAGGAACTCCAGGGTGGCAAACGGCTCCGCCTCAATGATGACCAACGCCGGCGACTGGCGGCCAAAGGTAAGCGGCTTGGCAGGCGGATATTGCGGGAGTTGGGGACCATCGTCACCCCGGACACGATACTACGCTGGCATCGTGAGTTGATCGCCAGGAAGTACGATGGGAGCAGCAATCGACGGCCAGGCCGGCCGCGGGTCACCGATGAAGTTCGGTCGTTGATCATCAAAATTGCTTTAGAGAACGAGCGTTGGGACAACACGCGGATTGTTGGAGAACTCTCCAAACTTGGCCACACCATCTCGCGGACGAGTGTCCGTCGAATCCTCGTAGCGCAAGGAATAGAACCCGCGCCAGAGCGGTTGAAGCACATGCCTTGGTCGAAGTTCTTGAAGGCTCACTGGGACGGCCTCGCAGCCGCGGACTTCTTTGCAATCGAAGTCTGGACGAAGAGGGGGCTGATTCGCTACATGGTCTTCTTCGTGATTGATCTGTCGACTCGACGCGTGGAGATTGCCGGAATCAGGCCGGTTCCGAATGGGGTTTGGATGGGGCAGATGGCGCGGAATCTGGTGGATGCTGATTCAGGATTCCTTCGGGAAAAGACGCATCTGATTCACGATCGCGATCCGCTGTTCACCGCCAACTGCCGTGAGATCCTGAAGAGCGGGGGAGTGGAGTCGGTTCGGCTGCCACCGAGGAGTCCCAATCTGAATGCGTATGCAGAACGCTTCGTCTTGTCGATCAAGTCTGAGTGCCTTGATCGGATGGTGTTCGTCGGTGAGCGCCATCTCCGCCGGGCGATCGATCAGTATATTGAGCACTATCACTTCGAGCGCACTCATCAGGGATTGGGCAACAAGCTGATTGAAGGGGAACCAGAAAGCCGTGATGGGCCCGTGTGCCGTCGTGAGCGCTTGGGCGGCATGCTCAATTCCTACTCTCGTGTGGCGGCTTGATGGGTCGGATGAGTATTGGTACAGGACGGGAGTACGTACTCTCCCGTTGCATCCAGATGCACTGAAAACACCTTGATGCACAGTTGCGTGCGGCTGTTCACACCGATTTTTCGATAAAGGCGTTCGATGTAGGTATGCACGGTATGGCGGGATAACCCGAGCCGAAGCGCAATGGTATATTCCTTCTCATCGTCGAACAACAGACGGACGATCTGGTATTCACGACTCGACAACCCCAGCGCGACCGCGATGGTCTTCCATTGGGCGGTGGAAAATATACCGCTTCCCGCAATCTCCTGACTCGTTGGTCTTCGATCCAATACATCGCCGAACGGTACGGATCTCTCGATCTTGCCTGTGAGAATTCGATCTGCCCCGGGGATACTTTCCATCGATCGCCCTCCGACCGGTTTTACTGGCCCAAATGGAATGTCCGGAGAGCAGCGACTGCTCCCTCTTTCTTGAGTCCGCCTTTAAAGAGACGTGGTTCAATCGCGAGAGGTGAGCAGATATTTAATCTTCTTATACGATAGCCAGCTTTTATGATCAGATGTTCCGGCAGCGCGACGGGAGTGATTCCTAGGCCGACCAGATGTTGGTAAACGATTACGTTTTTGCTCCCCTATGCCAAGTTTGCCAATAACAACGACTTAAACGAATGTCAGAATTTCGATGTGCACAGGGTTCCACCACTGTCGCACATCCGCCCCTGGCAGGGTGATCGTCGGCAACTGGTTCATGGCCGAGAGCTGCGCGAACTTCAGTGCCTCATCCCGGTCGGTCTTGCGTTTGACGGTCTTCCAACGCCACGCCTCGTGGTTGGGGTTGGCGATCTGGATTTCGATCCCCATCGCCTCGGCCAGATCCTTGATCCAGCCCGCGGCGGAGCCGATCTCGATCACGACGCGATCAGGTGCTCACTCTGCAAACAATTCGTGCATGACGGCCGGGTTGGTGGGATGGTGATGAAGTGGTGCTCGGACTTGAACTTCCCGAGGTCGAGGTCGAGAATGTGTGTTGTTTGTTCCGGGAGGCATGTCGGGACTCCTTGTTGGGTGTGTCTTTTCGATGAGTGATCGAATGGGGTATCGTATGACCCCGCCGACCACTCACCGGGAGACCCGTCTTTCATAGTTTCTTTTCTTCCTGCTGGTGGCGATGTGATGGGCTCGAGCACGACGTCATCGAGCCGCAGTTCGTACGGGAATGTGCGAGAGGTCATGACTTTCTCGAACCCGAGAGTCCGCGTGCCGTCTGCCTCTATGGCATCCTGTCGCATTGCGACTGTTCCAACTCTCCCGCTCCGCTGTTTACGCTCCCATCCGCCATCAGATTGTCTCTGTTGGCGTGATGCGCCCCATTGTCGAGGAGCACATGCCCGATCTCATGCGGCGTTATGACGGGATTGGCGGACGCGGCGTCGCTGACGATGACGGAGTCGGGGAGGCTTGGCGTGAACCTCGTACTCCCGACTGCAACTGCAAGGGGGCCGTCGATCGCAGGCACGTAGTAAGCGTGGATCCCAGCCCCTCCGGGGCGATTCGTTAGCAATTGCGCGAGCTCTCGATGGGGCGTTGCACCCGATCTGTTCAGAGTCCCTGTCGGCGGGTCCAGATCGAGCACGTCCCCAGGAATGCTTATGCCCAAACCGGAATCTACCAACTCGATGCCACACTGACACAGGATCGGGTTGGCTCTGGCGATATCCATAGCGAGGGAACCTGTTGCGGGCCCGACCGTCACCTCGGTCACTTCGATCGTGGTCCTCGTCGTACACGGAAGACGGGCTCGCTGCAGCCGTGCCCCAGCTTGGGTCGAGGATGGAGCGCCTTGCTGCATCACGTGCGTCAACTCGTGCGCCAAAAGACGCTTTCCTTCGTCGGTTTCCGGTGCGTACTCGCCCGCTCCGAACACGATGTTCTGACCCACCGTGTAGGCCCGCGCCTGCACCGAACGAGCCGCCGCATCAGCCTGCGCACCGGAATGCACGCGCACCGCGCCGAAG
>JAPULD010000368.1 GCA_027295365.1 Planctomycetota bacterium | reverse complement strand
CGACCAAATTCGGTCGGTGGAACTCTTCTTCGACTCGAAGCTCTTCCCAAAGATGGATGAGTGTACTATGGGTCAGTAGGTGTCCCCACAACGAAAACAACGCGGTCGCTCGGGTTGCCCGCTGAACATCAGCCTGGAGCTCTTTGGCGACCGGTGGACCCTCCTTATAGTTCGCGACCTCATGTTTAAAGGCGCACACACCTTTCAAGACTTCATGGGGGGCGGTGAGGGTTTTGCGACGAACATTCTCACTGACCGTCTTGAACTCCTCCTCAACTACGACGTCATCGACAAGGTTCGCATGGCTAGCGATCGGCGCAAATTCATCTATCGGCTTACATCCAAAGGCATCGATCTTGCACCGGTGCTAGTAGACCTGATGGTCTGGGCAGCGCGCTATGAAACCACGGGAGCGAAAAGGGTATCAATCTGGCAAATGAAGCACAACCGAGAAGATTTCCTGAGTGCCGTGCGAGTACGATGGAACGTTGAGCGGAGGCGGCTTGACCGAGAAAAGGCGAATGGCTAGGCACACCAAGACGAAGAATGCTCCGTTGCCAGACAGCGATCTACTGATCCGCGTTCGAAAAGTGCTGCATCGGCGGCGCGGCATAAGTGAAAACCACATGTTTGGTGGAACCTGCTTCTTCGTGAACGGAAATATGATCGGCGGGGTGACCGGAAAGGAGGAGCTCGTCATCCGGGTTGGTCCGGACAGGTACGAGGAGTGCCTGGATCAGCCTTTCGCTCGGCCGATGGACTTCACCAAACGCCCGATGCGGGGCTTTGTCTACGTGGACCATCCCGGACACAGGTCAGACGCAGATCTGCGCGATTGGCTCGACAGAGGGGTCCGCCACGCGCGATCTCTGCCACCGAAGAAGAAGACGTCGTCATGAGCAGAGCCTGCAGTTCTGCCGCTGAACGAGGGGCTCGTTATGCAAGCCGGAATCGCCGGCGAAGCCTTTGGAGCTGCAGCCGCGCGATGCTTTCCGAGGTCGAGCGGGGCAATCCGAAGGCATTGCCAGAGGGACACAAGTTCTACCCTGTCATTTACTCGAAGCATCGCCCAAAGATCAATATTTTCTCTGACCGGGATTGCGCTAACAAGATAGCAGCACAATACAAGAACGAAGAATGGCGATATGAAGATGAATGGCGAATCGTGATATCACCGACACCGGAACTTGGCTTTTCAAGCGAAATCGACGTTCCCGAAGGGCTCATTGCTGGAGTTGTTCTTGGTGCGTTCATCATCAAAGAAGACAAAGAACGAGTGTTCGATTGGGTTCGTCAAATTGAACCGGCGATCAAAGTTTATGAGGCTTTCATTGATGATGATGACTACAGAGTCAGCAGGAAATCTATAGACCTTTAGCAAACAACTAAGCCCACTATTTTCTATTGTATCCAGACCGAATGCACCGCGCCTATTCACAAATTGTCGAAGAGGCTGCGAATCTGAGATTTGAATACGTTTGCATCATCCATCCCTCCATCGGAAATGTTGTTGTTGTGGAGATGAATCTGCATCAACGTCACCTGCATTTGAGTCTGTCGAAAACAGGTACTCAAGGCACGTGCCATGATGTCTGTATGGAGATATCCAATAGTCTCACCAAGCGAATGAAAAAACGTATGCCGATTCGGCCAGGCATGCCAGCTGAATTGACATTTGGATTCCTCGGCTACCGTGCTCCGAGTTCCACAAGCTAGGAGTTGAGACGATAATGCCTATTGCCCCCCGCCATATCAGTCGAAGAGTCCAAGACTAACTGTAGAAATACACAGTCGCGCTTTGACACGAAATCGCAACTGAACAGATGCCGAACGTTCTACGGGCACGCACCCCACGCCGAGAGGAGGGCGAGTAAGTCGGTGACGTTGAATCGGGTGCCCAATTCCCGCAGGAGAATCAGCAGATCGGCCACGCCGACTCTTCCGTCGTCGTTGAGGTCATAAGGGCATTCGTTAGCGCCGGGGTCGGGGCACGGGCCGAGGGCTGCAATCAGATTGCGGATGTTGTCGGCCGTAAAGTCGCCGCTTCTGAGAAGGAGAATCAGGTCGTGCACGTCCACCACACCGTCGATATTGAGGTCCCAGGGGCAGGGGAACACGCGGAATTTTTGCACGCGATGGTTGTTCGAGTCGGCCACGAAAACGAATCCGTCTCCACTCGCTCTTATGGCGTAGGGGAAGTTGAACTGGCCCTCATCCGTGCCGAACGTTCCCCAGTTCGTAATGAACTCTCCAACTCCCGTGAATTTCTGCATGCGATGGATGTTGCGGTCCGCAACATAGACGTTTCCAAACTCATCCGTCGAGAGACCACGCGGGAAGTTGAACTGACCGTCTCCGGCGCCGGAGGAACCCCAAGAGGTGATGAAGTCGCCATCGTTGGTAAACTTCTGAATCCGCGGGCTACTGTCGCCGACGAAGACGTTGTCCTGAAAGTCAATCGTGACGCCGTTTGTGCCGGTGAACTCTCCATCTCCGGTGCCGGTTGTTCCCCAAGCCATGACAAAGGATCCGTCGCTTGTGAACTTCTGGACACGATTCTGGTTTCTGTCGGCGACGAAGACATTTCCGTTGCTATCCACCGCAAGGCCGTGGGTATGCCGGAACTGCCCGTCTCCGTTTCCGAAAGAGCCCCAGGTCGTCAGGAAGACCCCGTCGCTGGTGAACTTCTGGACCCGATTGTTGCCGGTCTCGGCGACGTAGATGTGGCCCTCGGGGCCGATGCCGACCCCGTGGGGATGGTTGAACTGCCCGTCTTGGGCCCCGAAGGAGCCCCATGTCAAAAGGAAATCCCCCTTGCTGGTGAATTTCTGGATTCGATTGTTGCCGGTGTCGACGACGTAGACATTGCCCTCGGCGTCGACTTCGATCCCGTGCGGCCCTGAGAACTGACCTTCCCCCGCGCCGCGAGAACCCCATTGGAATATGAACTCCGGGGGGTCATCAGCATGAACGGCATTCGGGCCAGGGAAAGTGAGGCAAAGAGTGAAAATCCATACCTTGGTGAGAGAGGGCATCTTTCGCCTCTTCTTCGTTTTGTCCCACATATCCCAGTCAACACTCGCACGGCTCTATCGTCGGATTATTCTACTCCATCTAATCCCCCTTCTCGCGGCATTGAAGCCCAATCTGCACGCTCCACGAGTTTCATGACCAGTACCCACGCGAGGCCGGGTCTGCGGAGAAGATAGTCCAATCCGTGTCACACTTCTCAGCTACTTTCCAAATCCTCTTCGTTTAACTGAGTATCAGAATCGCGTGATAGCTTGCCTCCAACTGCGTATTCAAGTTCGATCATTCGGTCTGTTGCAATGTTCTCCAATTCATTGAGTTCAAATTCTGCCTGAATGAGTTCACGCTGGGTCTCCAATACGACCGTCATATCGATTTGTCCCGCTTGAAACGCCCGCTCGGCAAGTCGCAGGTTGTCCTTTGCCAAAATGAGCACTCGATCACGGAAAAAGCTGATCAGTTCCATGTTGGTCTGCACGTCGAGCCAGGCCGTGCGTGTTTGCGCCACCGCGGACTGGAGCACCTGATCGGCCAAAGCCTGAGCACGCCGCCAGTCGGATTTCGCCTTCGCAACTCGCGCCTCATTCGTGTCGAATATTGGAATCTCCAGATTTATTTCGGCACCCAGTGCGTCACGTCCTTCTTCATCTCGTTCATAGGAAGGACCAGCTTCCAGATCCGGCATCGAGCCGAGATTGGCCACTCGAAGTTCGTGAAGGCGAGTTTCAAGCGTCTTGTGGGCCGCGGCGACATCCAATCGCTGCAAGGAGGCCAATTCAATAACTTCGGCTTCATTGAAGTCGACTGAATCACTCATGAGGTGCGTGGAAACGTCAGCGGCCTCCCATTCTGCATCTGCGGCAGCGAGACCAAGCAGTTCCAGCAGATTCCGACGCGCCTTGCCGATTTGAAGGACCTGCAGTGTTTGATCAGCCTCCAGTGAAAACTTGAGTTGACGCAGCCGATTGACATCGAGTTGAGTGCCTTCTCCGGCTCGAATGCGACTCTCGGAAATTTCGATGGCACGGTCGATAAGTTCGATATGTGACCCGGTCAGGGCGATGCCTCGCTGTCCATAGACCAGACCGGCGTGTGATTGACGCACATCCGCAACCAGTCGAAGGGCTTCATCACTGACACTGAGGATTTGCTCACGAAGAGTGGCAGCAGCGGCGTCCTGCCGGGCTGGTCGAATCCAAAGATCCGTCAGTTGTTGAACAAGACTGACTGAAATGGCAGTCGAGCCTCCTTCCCCGCCGATGGAAGTGTCAAAGGTGGCGCTCAAAACAGGGTTTGGAAGGAGGCCCGACTGCACGAGATCCGCCCTGGCGGAGGCGATCCCCTCCAATGTCGCGCGCATGGATCGATTGTTCTGGAGGGCGATCGTGACCGCTTGATCAACCGTCAGTGGAGACATGCCATCCCAAGTGGTCATCTCGTCTGACCACGAAGCGCTCCATTCTGGACGCCAGCCACTTCGTTCTTCCACGAGACCCATGGCTTCGTCAAAGTCCGCAGTCGTGTCAAGCGAGACACATCCTGGGAGATAGAACCCGATTGCAGCAAGAAGACATAATCCTGATGAAAAACGTAGAGTCGGTGGGATTTGCATTGCAGTTTCCAACAATCTGACAGTTGCATTCACACGAATTTCCTGGTGATCATCGTGCTCACGTCAATGGCGCGTGGAGAGGCAGATATTCAGCTCGAACCAGGATGGTCCTTATCACTCATCCGCCATCGTCATCGTTATGGCCATCGTCTTCGTCATGGTCGGCGTCCTCATCGTGGTCGGCGTATTGCTCGAGAGTCTCAAAGAGCTCGACCATCTCGTCGTACACTTTCTGCGTTCCAGCGAGGTCGCCTGAATCGCCAGCTTTGTCGATCGGTCCGAATGTGGCGGCCAATGCTCTCGCGGCAAGGTTGATTTCCCTGACCGCCTCCTGGGGGACGCCTGAATCTTTCGCGAGGGCAAATTTCGCCAGCGTGCCCGCCACATCACGGATCACGGCGGCTTCGGCGTGAACCTTGTCGAGCTTTCCGGAGGTCATCAGCGCCTCGATCTTTTCGAGTTGCTCGTGGATGACGTGAATGGCTTCAGCATAGTTGTGGGGTTCGGTGAATTCGGCCTCTTCGCCGTGTCCCTGCTCGTGTGCGTCTTCTTCAGCCTCGTCGTGTCCGGCTTCGGCATGGTCGTCATCAGCGTGTTCATCGTCCTCGGTTTCGGCATGGTCGTCGTCAGCGTAATCATCGTCCTCGGCTTCGGCATGTTCATCGTCAGCGTGATCATCGCGCGGTGTTAGCGCACTCTCATCATGTTCGCCCGCATCATGCGTGTCGGCAACAGGATCTTCCTCGCCGCCGCAGCCGTTCAAGGCTAGAAGTACGAAAGCCATGGCAATCATGGGCAAAAGCCTTCGCGCGAACAAGGATATTCGTAGTGAATTCATGATTCATTCCCTTTCTGTTCAGGAGGAGATTGTGGATTGTTTCCATCGTCCGTCGTTTCAACGTCGGCGTCAGGTTCTACTTCATGATCGGCGTCACCGTCCTCAGACCTGGACGGACGATGTTGTGTACCTTGTGATGATTCTTCCTGGTCAGGCTTGCTGGCTGCAACAGGATCTTCCGGAGCGATCGTCTGATCCTGATCCGTCGAAGTTTCCTCAATTGTCTCTCGAGATTCAAATGCCACCGCCGGTATGTCCACACCGGACGTCGTCACCTCGGCGGAAAGCGAGTCTGTGCCGGCTCTCATTCGCTCAAGCGTACGTCGGGAAGCGTTTCCCGCGTAATGAAGGAACAACGTCGGTCTGACAAAGAAATCGAGCACGGTGCTGGTGAGAAGTCCACCGATGACAACGATCGCAACCGGAAAGAGCAACTCCTTGCCGGGTTGCCCGGCCGCCATTGCAAGCGGGATCAAACCGAGTCCGGTGGTGAGGGCCGTCATCAGCACCGGCGCGACCCGTTCCAGGCTACCTCGGATGACCATTTCCTTGCCGAATTCCATGCCTTCCTCAGCCATGAGGTGGATGTAGTGACTGATCATCAAGACGCCATTTCGGCTGGCGATGCCACACAGACTGATGAACCCGACCAGGCTCGCCACACTGAACGGCTGATCCGCGATCCACAGCGCGGCCACGGCGCCGATGAACGCGA
>JAPULD010000367.1 GCA_027295365.1 Planctomycetota bacterium | reverse complement strand
CTTCGGTGGGCTGGGCCCTGACGGTCATGCTGTATCGACCCACCGCGCCGGAAAAACTCGTGGGCTTGCCAGCCTCGGGCGTGGGCTTGATCGTGATCGGGGATTGAGCGATCTTGGCGGCGATGAGCCTTGATTTGGTCACGACGAATTGATGTCCGAATCCACTCCGGCGTCTTTCCAGACGGTTCGGGTACTCGATCAGAATGCGAACGTCGCTCAGGTTCAATTCGCCAGCCTGCTTCGGCCAAATGGTGGTTCTGAGTTCGTAAAAGTAATACGCGCGACGATTGTTTGGATCACCTCCGATGGCGCGGAGTGATTCGCCCCCATCGGGGGGGGCGGAATGCGGCTTAGGTCCCCCGAAGAGTTGGTTCTGCCGTGGCTGCAGGATTCCCGAGAATTCACCCCATTCACTGGTCTCGTCCTTGATCCTTCCCCACATGTCGTTCCGCGAGACGGTCAGGTTGAATTGCTTGTCTCGATAAGGCATGATCCAGATGCGCAAGGTCGCGTCCACCGGTTCGCCCAGGTAGTACGTGCTTCGATCGGATTCGATTTCAAGGATGAGCTTTTCGCCATCGCCTTCCTGGAGTTCGATTGTATTGACCATGACGTCAATGGGTTGGGTGGTCTTGATCTCATTGCCCAAACGCACGTTGAGCGCGGGAATGGTGAAGACACCGGCTTGCGTGGTGACGAGACGATAGGTGTGGATCGTAGATTGAACGGTGGTCGTTTTGCCGAACTGAATGGTCGTGAATGAAGATCGAATCGGGTTTGGATCCTTCTGGATACGCACGCCTTTGATTTCGAAATCGGGCAGGATGTAACTTGAGGTGTTCTTGATTGTGATGGTCAACGTGACCATCTCCCCCACGTACACCTCACGATTGGAGACCTCGACGCTGACATCAACGGCTTGGCCCAGAGCCTTGGATGGACTCATGGCCAGCAGCAAGGTCATGATCGGCATCAACAAGTTATGGCGAATCTTCATGATGTTCACCAATCCTTCTCCACGGGTGATTGCTTGCCGGCCTTCCGTCGCGCCAGTTCATCTTTTCGCTTGCGTTCCTTGTCGCGGACGCTCTGCAACAGTCGCTCGGCCTGGTCCTTGTCCATGGGATCTCGTGCCTCGTCCTCCTGATCAGGCTCTCCCTCGGGGGGTGAGGGCTGTTCCTGCTCTTGGTCCGGCTCGTCCTCGCCCTCCTCGGGCTGAGGCGATTGATCCTGTTGCTCCTTATCGTCTTCCTGCGCCTCGGAGCTTTGATCCTCGGGTGGTTGTTGTTGTTCCTGTTCGTCTTCGCCTTGTTGTTGCTGGGATTCGGAACGCTCCTGGTCAGTCGCGTTTTCCTCGGATTCGGAATCCTGGGGGTCCTGGTTCTCCTGGTCTTCCTGGTCCTGTTGATCCTGCTCCTGCTGTTCCTGTTGTTGCTCTTCAAGCTGTTCCTGGAGTTCCTGCAACTGCTTGAGCAGCTTGTGGGAAAGCTCGGCGTTGTGCCGCGCATCCTCATCACTCGGATTCGAGTTGAACGCGTCCTTGAAATGCTTGAGGGCCTTGGCCATGCTTTCAGACATCGCTTCGACCTGCTTCAGGGCATCCCCCGGCTCGGCTTGATCCGCCTGGGCCTTCAAACCCTGCTGATAGACGGCATTGCCCTGATTGTAGATCGAGCGATTCCGAAGATCGCCATCCTTGGCGAGTTGAGCGGCTTGTTCAAACAGTTGCGCGGATTGCTCGAAATTGCCCTGGCGATATTCCGCGATCGCCCGGTTGTAAGGCAGTTGGGCGAGATCGGGCAGCTCATCCTGGGCCTGTCTATACAACTCGACCGCCTGGCTGAAGTCGCCCTTCTCCATCGCCTTGTTCGCCTCATCGACGATCCGGTACGCCGGTTTCTCAGGAGATTGCCCCGATGTCGATGAAGGGGAGGGAGGAGCGGCGGGAGGGGTCGCACCCAGGAGTCCACCCAAAAGAATGGCGAGGGCGATGAGTTTGAGCGTCTTGGATGATCTGTGCATCGTCATGCATAGGCCTCCCGAGTTGACTTTTGACGCGATGAAGCGGCGCGTCGTTCGGTCGTCATGGATTCCAGCAACAGCAAGGCCAGGGCCAGACCCGCAAACCACTGATACCTGACCTGATACCGTTGGATGCGGGCCGTCTCGAACTCCCGCTTTGTCGCGGGGGCGATTTTCTCGTCGAACACCCGGGCCACGTCGATCGTGGAGGTGCCGACGGGCACGAACGCCCCACCCGCCGCCAGTGCGATATCGCGCAGGATGTCAGGTTGCATCTTCGACCAGACCTGCTCACCCTTGTGCATGAGATAGGTACGCTGCCCATCCTTGATGACCGGGATCCTCGCACCATCGCCACTGTCACCCAGACCGAAGCTGTAGATTCGGATGCTCTTTTGTTCCCATATGTTCTGAGCCGCCTCGAGCGCGTAACTGCCATGGTCCTCGCCATCGGAAAAGACGACGATCGCCTTGTGATCCTTCACGTCATCGGTGAATGAATCCGCGGCGAGCCTCAAGGCATCGCCCAGGAGCGACCCGCCCCGGCCAATGGTCTCGGGGCTCATCTCGTTGAGCGACAATCGGAACGCCCCGTAGTCGATGGTCAGGGGGCAGGCCAATGTCGCAATGCCCGCGAAGCCGACCACGCCCACCCGATCGCCGCCCAATTGATCGACGATGTCGGAGATGGACTGCTTGGCGCGACCGAGACGATTCGGCTTCACATCCTCGGCGTACATCGAGTTGGACACATCGAGCACGAACATGAGGTCGATGCCTTGCTGCTGAATCTCCTCGTATTCCACCCCCCAACGCGGATCGAGCATCGCGCCAACAAGCACGACCATGGCGCTCAAGCTCAACAGAGTGCGCCAGATTGCCTTGCCATGGCTATACGTGGGAGCCAGGCGTTGCAACAGACTTGAGTCGGCGAATCGTTGTAGACGACGTTTGCGAAGCTTGAAGCCGACAAACGTGATGAGCGCAAGGACACCGACGAGCCAGAGCCAATGCAGCGAATCGAGATTATTGAACTGAATGTCCATGGGAGTCAGGGGTCGAGGTCCGGGGAGTCCGGTGGTTCGGTGTCAGGGGGGGACTGGGGGTCAGGGGACTAAGCGGAATTTCGTGTTGGCGAGCAGCATCTCCAGGGCTAAAAGGATGAATACGATCGGGAGCAGGGGCGGCAGCTTCCACTCGTTCAGCAGAACGCCTTCGACCGCCATCTCGCTGTAATGAACATAGCTGCGCTCCTCGATCTCGGTCTTCTCCAATTCATCGATCGTGGCATAGATGATCTTCAGGGAGTTCGTGTCCGTGGCCCTGAAGTATTGGCCTCCCGTGATCTTTGCGATTTCCTTCAACGTGTCTTCGTCGATGCTGACTTGTACCATCGTCATGCGTTTGCGACCGAAATTATCGACATAAGGCATCGGCGCCGCGGCGTTGGACGTGCCGGCGCCGATCGTATAGATTCGAATGCCAAAAGTTGCGGCGAGCTGTGCGGCGGTGATCGGATCAATCTGCCCCCCGTTGTTTTCTCCATCCGTCAGCAGGATCATGATTTTACTGGCGACGTTCTGACGACCGAGTTGTTCGCTCTGCTGATCGAGGCTGTGAAGTCGTTCGACGCCCAGGGCAACGGCTTCGCCGATCGCGGTGAAATCTTCGTTGGTTCCCAATGCGGATTCGACCTCTTCGATGGTCCTGACGGTGTGATCGTGATCCATGGTGAGGGGGCAGATGGAATCCGGAAAGCCGGCGAAGGCGATGATGCCGATCAAGTCGTCGGGCCGGCCTGAAAGTTCATCACTTCCCATGATGAAATTGTGGACGACGCGTTTGACCGCCTGGAGACGATTCGCCCGAGCCCCATCGAGCTGAAAATCCTCCGCCAACATCGAGCTCGAACGATCAATCAAGAGCTGGATGGCGATGCCCTCGGTGAATCGCTTGATCTCCTGGTCGGTTTTCTGGGGTCTGGCGAGACAGACGATGAGCAGCACGATGGCGAGCGTGCGAAGCATGGGCACGATCCAACGCAACGCGGTGAACCACGTGCCCCCGACGCGCCGCAATGGCTCGATCGACGAGAACGTCATCGCCGGGCGGCGGCGACGGCTCATCCAGTTCCACCAGACCAATGGCGTCAACGCCAGCAACAACAGAAACCAGATGGAGGGCTGGTGAAAGATCATGCCGCGGCGTCCTTCAGTTCCGAGATCTTCAAATCCTCCTGCTCCTCGGGCGTCGGTCGGGTCTCGCCCACGAAACGAGATGCGGCCACGAAGGCTTCCTGACAATCCTCGGGGATCGGTTCATGCAGGGCGAACTTGACCATGTCAGCGGACCTGAGGAACCCCGATAGAAGCTCCTTGTGGCCCACGGACAGGAAGCGGCTGCGCTGCATCTCGCGGAGGAATTCCTCCGTCGTGCGTTCGGGAGCCCTGAGGCCATATCGCCGCTCGATGTATCGCCTGACGATGTCGCTCAAGCGGATATAGAAGGTATGAATCTCATGGGACTCGATGAGCCTATCCTGCTCAAGCTTCTCCAATTGCAACATCGCCCAGATGTGGAGGGGAACGTAGGCCTCTTCCCTGGCGATCTGCTGTCGACGCTTGAAGAAGACCATCGAGAAGATGAGGATGACGGCCAGCGCGAACACCGCCACAACCGCCACCACCCATCCGGGCAGACCCCGATCGACGGGAATATCGACCAAATCCTTGATGTCGCGCATGGAGGTCTGGTCGGCGCTCTGAGTCGGATCGAGAACTGATTTGACGACAACCTTCAAGGGATCCGAGACCATGTCGCCTTCAATGACGTCATCAAGGTTTCGATGATCTCGAAAATGAATCGTGATCGCGGGGATTTCCAGATCGCCATCGTCAAATGTGCTCAGCGTGTAGGTGTGCGTCCAGCGTCGTCGCTCGCCTTCGGGGATATCCGGAGGAAGATTGGCATCATCGATGTCGAACTCGCCCAGCGTCTCCTCGAAGATGGGAATCCCGATCGCGACATCAGGTTCGGCAGTCACTTCAATGCTCAACGTCACCTTGTCGCCCACCTTCAGGATTCCCGGATTCGCCCGGACCTTGAACTGGACGGGGCCACGTTGTGTTTCGTAGGTGACGGGCGGGGGTGGACCCTCGGTGTCCTCGGGAAGGGGATCGGTTCGACAACTCGACAGCAAGACAATCGCCATGAGAAGAGTGCCACGGACAGCAGGCGACCATGCATTAATATGGGTGCCACGGACAGCGGAGCGGAGCGAAGTCGTCCGTGCGTTGAGCGATCGGTTGCACATCGCACGGA
>JAPULD010000366.1 GCA_027295365.1 Planctomycetota bacterium | reverse complement strand
CTCGCTCTTGATCACTCGGGCCAGACCCGTGAGCAGGACATTGCAGAGGCTGATCACGTCGGGCGGATCATGTTCCTTCATCCAGCGCATCAGGCGGCGGATTTCCTGTTGTGCCGCTTCCTCTTCGCTGCGAAGCATGGCCAGCGTAAGGTCGGCATGCTTATGCGCATCGGTCATGTCCCCTTGCCTGGAGGACCATCGCAACAACCCCGGAGCATCAAGCCATTTCTTCATGCCGCGTGGCAGCTTGCCCAGCCATGGCAGCTTGTGCTGCAGGTAGAAATTGATTCCCCCCATGAAGACTTCGTCGGTATGGGGAGGGGTCGTTGGTTCCTGATCCGACTCGGAATGAATCGGCAAGTACAGGGGGATCATCGTGACCTCGTGCCCCTGCTTCATCAAGGCGTGGGCCAGCGTGTTGTCGCGCAGGCAGTTGCCGCAATAGAAGTGCCCGGTGCCGGGAGTGAGCATCACGATCCGCATCAGGAATCAGACCTCTGAATCGTGGGCCCATGCCATGGAAACGCATCAGGCATACCGGGCATCCCGATGGGATTCAAGAAAGAAGGCCGGCAGCAGGCCGTCGGCACGCAGCAGACCTTCTCGTGACAGTTCGATGCTGTTCTTGGAGACCTTGAGATAGCCTTCGGAAGCGTGCTCAGCGAGCGCATCAGCGAAACGATCGACCACGTTTACCTTAAACTTGTCGTGGAAATACTGCACATCCAAATGGCCGAGCTTGAGCTGGAGGATGAACTCCCGGATGAGCAATTCGTCTTGCGTCAGTTCCAGGGCTCGGGCGATGGGCAGTTCGCCCGCTTCGACCCGCTGCACGTAGGATTCGAACTGATGCTCGTTCTGGTAATGCACTCCCTGGAAGTGGGCGATGGACGAAACGCCAAGCCCCACCATGTCCGCCCCCCGCCACAACGCATCGCGATACAGGAAATCAACCGATTTGTCTTTGATGGCCGTGTAGGCACTGGCCACGGAGTATCCGTCGGCCATGAGATGATCGAAACCCTCCGAGACCCACCGGCGTTTGGTGTCCCAATCGGCGACGGGGGCCACCTGGGTTTGACCGTCTCTCATCCGCTGGTACAGGGTCGTGTTGTAGGGTACTTCGAGTTGGTAGATGGTGACGCTCTCGGGAGCGAGTTGTAACGTCTTGTCGAGGCAGTCCTTCCAGTTGTCGTCCGTCTCGCCCACCATGCCGGCGATGAGGTCGATGTTCACTTGTGGGTAATCCGCGGCCTTGATGAAGTCCCACGATCGGAAGATCTCCTTGGCCCGGTGGGCCCGATTGTTCAGTTCGAGAATCTCGGGATCGAAGTTCTCAACGCCCAGGCTCAAACGGGTCACGCCCATGTCACGCAAGGCGTGAATTTTTTTTTCCTGCAACGTGCCCGGTTCGCACTCGAAGGCGACCTCTTTTACCCCGTCCCAGGGCAGGTGCTCCTGGAGGCCGTCAAAAAGGTATTTCAGTTGCTCAACCGACAGATAGGAAGGCGTCCCGCCCCCGAAGTAGATGAAATCCAACCCTCGGTCGCGCACCCCCGGTCGGCGCGCGAGCAGGCGGCACTCCTCGATCACGGCATCCAGATATCGCCGGATCTGCGTTGAATTTTTATCCGTGTACACCTTGAAGTAGCAAAAATCGCAACGCTTACGGCAGAATGGGATGTGCACGTACAACCCCATCGGTGAGTCGAGGGCAGGGGCGGCATCAAATCGCGCATCCACATGGTCACGCTGCTGGGGTGTCCAGAACGAATAAGGCGGGTAATTGGAAATGAAGTAATTTCCAACCGTGGTCTTCTCTTTGCCTTCGACTTTGAGGATGGGCAGATTTCGTTCCGAGTCCGTGGCCATCAGGAATCCTGTTCACTGTCGTCGTGTTTTTCACCAAAGACGTAGAGCACGCCATCGTTGGCGCCCACGATGATCTTGCCATCCACAACCGCAGGGGAGGAAAAGATCGACTGGCCTACATCGTAGGTCCAGACTTCCGAGCCATCCTCAAGGCGAATCAGGTAAAGACGGCCATCGCCCGAGCCAACGACGACCTTGTCGCCACACACGACCGGGGCGGCATCGATCTTCCGTCGCGTCGGATACGTCCAGATCGCCTCTCCCGTGGCCCGATCGACGCAATGGAGTCTTTTGTCGCGCCCGCCGAACACGACGCGATCGGAGGTGATCGCGGGAGGGCTGTAGAAGCCGAAACGGGGGCTGGGATAGGTCCAGCGGATTGATTCGGTTTTCAGATCGATACAGACAAATTCGTTGGCATGGTGACCCAGGAAGACTTCATGGCCATCGATGCCCACGGACGCCGCGATATGGCATTCGCCTCCCAGTTCGATGCTCTGGGTGAGTTCGCCACTGACGCCATCAAGGACGTAGAGCACGGTGTCGCATCCCCCGAACACGATCTTGTTATCGACAACCGCGGGGGTCCCGTTTACGCGATCGAGCGTCTCGTACTCCCAGACTTTCTCCCCCGTCTTGGCATCCAGGGCGTACACGAACGCATCGTGGGAACCGATGATGATCAAATCGCGATCATCAGGGGTCGTGATGACATTCGCGCTGCCCGCGATTTTTTCATAAGTCTCGTATTTCCAGATCAGCTTACCCGTCATGGCGTCGAGGGCGTAGAAAAAGAAATCGCTGGAGCCAACGTAGACGAGACCATCGTGCAAAAGGGGTGGGGCTTCGATGATGTACGTCGTGGAGTAATGCCAGAGCTCCTCGCCCGTCGCGAGGTCGAGGCAATAGAGATTGCCATCATCGGACCCGAAATACACTTTGCCATCATCGACCACGGCGGACGAAACGATCGCCCCATCAGCCTTGAACGTCCACAACAATTGAGGGGCATCGGGAAGCGATCCGGGCGCGACGCCTTGCAACGATGGACCACCGCGGAAGTTGGTCCAGGAGGTGGATGATTCCTCTCGCGTTTCGACACTGGAGGAATTGGGTGCCGACGCCTCTTCAATTGGTGAAGCTGATCGGTCACCGCAACCAACGTGAAACATGGCAAACATCACACTGGCGCAGAAGGCCAGAAGGCAACGGGATCCGGGTTTTCTACTTTGAATCATCATCCGATGGGGAGAATCCCATGCTCCAATCCATGGCATATTGATACCGTCCAGATTTTACCGTCATATGCAACTCAGGATGATGTGAAAATCAAAGGGCAGCCCGGTACATCGCCTGAAAATCGTCATTCGTGGGTGGAATGGGATTGAACTGCCCCGTCCATTGCTTGGAGGCGCTCAGGACCATCGACTCGATCGAATCCCCCGAAACGCCATGGGCGGTCAACGAATCAGGCATTCCCGCATGGTGAAGGATCGAGACCAATTTCTGATGCAGGGAGTCAAAGGCGTCTTGAGGCGATGCGTCCGGGGCGATGAGTCCGCTCGAAACGGCGAGCCTGGCGTATTCATCTCGCGCCGAATCACAGGCTGAATTGAATAGCATGACATGAGGCAGCATCATGCCGACCGCTTCGCCATGGGCGACGTCGAACATCGCCGTCAATGGATTCGCCATGGCGTGGGCCGCTCCCAGCATGCTGTGCTCGATCGCGATTCCGGAGAACGCCGAGGCGAGCAACATCTGGCCCTGGCTCTCGAGATCCATGGGCTCGTCCAGGATGTGCGTGAAATGCTTCATCACCAGACGACAGGCTTCCGTCGAGAAGAGTCTCGAAAATGGCGTGTGCTTGGTGGTGACGGCCGTCTCCAGCGCGTGCCCCAGACAATCAAGTCCGGTGTGGGCCATGACCACGCGGGGTTGAGTGCAGGAAAGCGTGGGATCCAGAATGGCCACCTTGGCGGCGGCCTTCTTGTCGCCACACGCCATCTTCTGATGAGTTTCGGCGTCGGCGATGAGAGCGAAGGACTGCATCTCGCTGCCCGTCCCGGTGGTGGTGGGCACTGCGATCATTGGCTTCATGGCCTTGCTCGCCTTGCCAACGCCCCAATAGTCTTGCATTCTCCCCCCATTGGTGAACAGGAAATTGCACCCTCGGGCGGTGTCGATGGGGCTGCCTCCACCCAGCCCGATGAACAGTTCGATATTGGAGGCCTTCGCGACTTCGAGACATTGCTCGACATCCATCGTGGTCGGATTTTCGTGAACCCCCTCGAACAGGATCGCTTCGACGCCGGCCTTGGCCAGCGAAGCCAACGCGCGATCGGCGTGGCCCACTTCCGCCACCCCATGGTCCGTCACGAGTAAGGCGGGACCGCCCCCGCAAGCCTGGGCGTGTTCGCCAAGCGTGTCAATAGAGTTCTCGCCAAAGACGAGTTTCGTCGCGATGTGCAGCATCGCCTGGTCTGTGGCCGGATCCGGGGGCGGGGGCAGGTCGTGCTCAGGCAATTTGCAGCGCTCGTTCGCGAAAGAGGAATTCGATGATGTTGCCTTCGTGGGGCTGCAGCCAGTCGATCTTGAACGTGGGGATGGGTCCCAAATTCAAGCGATCGATGTGCATCGCGTCGACGGCCTTGCGCCGGAAACTCTCGTCGTTGGAAAGTATCGTGCCCACCAGGGTGCCGCCGATTCGATCCAGCATTTCGTTCTGGGGACACTCGACGACGCTGGCGAAGGGGAACATGTATTCCGTGTTCGCCATGGTCATTTCGGGCGATGGGCAATGCAGCAAGGTGGGACGCAGGTACGCGCATCGTTCCTCGACGATGTGTCGTTCGCCATCGCGATAGCGAGCCGCGACATCCTCGATGCCATCCTCCTTGATGCCATTCTCGATCAGAGTGTTGATGCCTTCGGCCTGTTGTTTGATCGTGAACGCCGCGAGGGGGGCGTCGGGATCGTCAGGGGGCAGGGGGGCGATCTTGCCCATCCTCTCGCCCATGGCCTCGGCGATTTCCTTGGTGTGCCTGGGGGCCCAGATTCCCGAGCAATTGATGCAGCTTCGGCCTCCGTTGATCACGACGCTGTCCACGAGAATGTCCAGGTAGTCTTCCCACTGATCCACCATGTCCTCGCCAATGAGGATCTTGCTGTACCCGGGTCCATGCACCTGCACGCTCTCGTCGCCTCGATACTGTTCGACGGTTTGGATGGAGCCAAAGATCATTTTACGGGGGACATGCTCGACCACGGCTCGCCCTGCTTCGATGCCGCCCGGATACAGCGCAATCGCTTCCCGAGGGATGCCCGATTGGAAGAACGCCTCGGCCATGCGATAGGGCGTCCACGGCTCCTGGGGGCCAGGTTTCAGCACGAGCCCGATCTGCAATGCGATGACGGGAAGCCACAGGCCATGCGTGCCGGGGGAATTCGAGGGCAGCACCATTCCCAGGGCGGGCGTCAACGCCTGCCGACTGCGCATGATGTCGTCTTCGAGTGCGTATCCATCGCTCAAAATCTTCGGATTCAGATTCCGAGTCAGCGCGTTGAGAATTTGTTCGAGGTTGGTCAACACGAAGTGCAGCTTTTCCATGTTGGCGCGGCACATGTGTTCGGGAAGCCCCGTCGTCGCGGACTGGCAGGTGACGTATTGCTGAGGCGTCTGGGTGCCATCGCCCGCGGGCAATTCGTCGTTGAGAAACTTGTCCGCGGCCGAGGAAAGCCGCTTCAGCAGTTCGGGGATGGGAATCTCACGCAATACTTCACGGGCGCGATGGGCCTTGCGCATGTCCCGGGCGATGATCCCCCCATTGGCCTGGGAGACTTCGCCCAGCGTTTCACCGGTGGCGAAATGCACCACGGTCTCGACGTCGAGGCTCTTGTAGGGTTCGCCCCAGCGAAGAACGGGGAAGTGAGGCATCCTAGTAAACTCCCTCGACGATGGTTTCCTGCATTGCGCGGAAGGGCCGAACATCGCCCACGCCATCCCAGGGGAATTGCTCGCAGGGGTGCCTTCGGATCGCTTCATCGCGTTCAAGGAAACGGGGCATGAAGAATTCCTTGGTCAGCGTGGTCAGTTCCACGCGTCCCCATTGGTCGTATTCAATCAGAGCGTCAGGATTGTCGGGATCGACGACTCGCATGGCGGCTCGGGGTTGCGGGGCGTGATAGGTGATCGAGTAATTGTCGTCTGCCGTCAAAGGTCTTGAGCAGGCCAGGCCCATCAACGTGTTGCCATAGGTCGGGACGAGCTTGGTCTTGTTTTCGAGCACTTCCTCGATCAGGAACCTTGTGTACTGGGGGGACATTTCCGTACCCCCGCAAAAGACGCCCTTGATCCCCGTCTCGGGAATAGACACATGCTCGCTGAGTGTTTCGAGCAGGCGGGGCGTCGTGAACAACGCGTTGACGGTGCGATTCTGAAGGATGAGCAGAGCCTGATCGATCACATGCTTCATGTAATCCTTGGCCTGATCCATCTTCTTGTTGGCGATGACCTTCTTCACCCACCGGGGATCAAGATCGACGAAGTAGCACGAGCAACCCATGTGGTTGGCGAGGTGCTCGATGGAGAGTCGCAAACGTCTTGGGCCGGTCGGACCCACCATGAGCCAGTAGCCACCCCTGGGGAACGCCTCAGGATCGAGGGTTTCGGAAAACAATTCGTAATCGATCTTGTAGTCGTCCCACTGGATGCGCTGCTTAGGCATTCCGGTGGTGCCGCCAGTCTCGAAGATATGGAAGGGGCGATCGCCATAGGCCTTGGGCACCCATTGTTCATGGGGAAGCGTGCGCAGCAATTCGCCATCGAAGTTGGGGAAGCGAAGCAGATCGGCGTAGCACGTGATTTCGCTGGCGGGATCCCAATCGGCGTTACCGGCCCACTCCAGCCAATAGGGGCAGCCCGTCTCGGGAGAAAAGTGCCATTGGGCCATGTCGCGCACGTGTGCGTCGAGAGCCTCTTTGGCTTCATCAATACGTTGCGTGGAAGGCGAATCGATCATGGTGGGCGTCATGGGGTTCTTAGAGTTGCCTTGACTTCAGTCATTTTTAGGATCGAAAAACTTCTCGATCGTCGAGGCAGGTGGAGGGGTGGTAAGAAGAGAGACAACAACCAGCGTCACTGCGGCCACGCTGAAGATGATCGCGACGGGCATCATGCCCAATACGAGGAAATCGCCCCCTGCATCGATCCTCGCTTGTGAGGGATTGATGACGTCCTGGTAGAAGAGAACGAGCCAGGTTGTGCTCATGGCGATCAGACTGGCCATGCAGCCATATTTCGTCGTACGTTTCCAATAGACCGCCGCGAACACCACTGGAAACATACTGGCAAAACCACTGAAGCACCAGATTCCCAGTTTGAATATCTTGGGAGATGTATAGATAGAAAGAATACATGTGATCACCACGATGAACACGATGAAACCGCGGCCAATGGTGACGATCTGTTTATCGGTAAATCGTTCTCGTCCTGTGGCATGGACAACAATGTCGTTGGTGAACATCGTACCCAGGCAGACGAATTGTGAATCCAATGAAGACATGATCGCGGCGAGAATTCCCGCGGTCAGCAGGCCGGTCATAAACGGACTTTGAAGCAGGCTTTTGACCATCATGCCCAGTACAGCGTTGACGTTGCCATTTGGAGGTTCAATGCCTTTTCCCATCGCCCAGATGCCGATCAGGATACAGGGTACCCAGACGATCATGATGAAAATTGGATGGGCAATGATGGTTAAACGAAAGGTTTTGGCGCTCTTGGCCGTCAACCAATGTTGAAACAAATGCGGGAACATGCCAACAGAAAGTGGCACGAGCATGTACGTCATAAAATGAAGTTGACTGAAATGGTGCTCGCGAGATAAGTGTTCGGGGGCTTTGGCCAGCGTTTGTTCTGAGGCGGCGACGACTCCGTTCAATGCTCTTGAGATCAGGTAAAAAGCGATGACCCCTGTGATCATAAAGATGATGGTTTGAAAAGCGTTTGCCCAAGCAGCACTACGTAAGCCACCAAAGAAAATGTAAAAGAGAACGACACTGCAGATCGTGGTGCTGGTTATCCAAATCGGGATGGCGCCAAGATGAAACGAGGAGTCGGGAAACATCCCGATGGTAATGGCTTTTACCGTTGCCCCGGCTCCCAGCAATCCGACCAGTAAGTAGGGGATGACCAGTCCTACCAGCAGGGGGAAGAGCAGATAGCCAAGGCTATTGGATTCAAAGCGAGCTCTGAAATATTCAATCTGAGTGACGTAGTTGTAGCGTTTGCCGATGGCCCAGAGCTTGATGCCAATGAGGAAGAAGATGAGCGAGTGGATGAGCCCCGAGGAGGAGGCCATCAGGCCATACGTGCCGATGCCATCACCGAATGCCTTGCCGGTCGAGCCCACGAGAGCGAACCCCGTCATGGTCGTGCCGAACACGCTCATGAGCAGAAGAAAAGGACCGATGGAGCGGCTGGCTACGAAGTAATCCGCACTCGTGCCTCGGTAGAATCTCGAAGAAATGACTCCAAGCAAGAGCAGGAGGACCAGATAGACCCCGATGACGTAGAGGGGGACCAATGATGGGGAGGCGGCTTGAGCGAGGATCATGAAGTCGCCTCATCATCTGAAGCGTTTTCGAATTCGTCCGCCCATTCCTCGATGTGCGTGGGCCAGCAGAACTTGATGGCCAGAGCCCATGTCCCGGCGCAGACCAGGGAAAATACCGCGTGGTACATCAGGCCGACGGGCATGAAGCCAAACACCAGCGTTTTGTTGTCCCAGTTCCAGAAGTCCTGATGCAGGATCGCCAGGAGAAGGACGATCCCCCAGACGACCCAGAACATGCCGGTCCGTTGCCTTGTGCTCACGGGGTTTCCTTGATCGCGAAGAGGTGCGTGTGCGTCTGCACGTAGAGGACGCCGTTCGCGGCGACCGGGGAGGAATAGATGGGTGACATCATATCAATCTCGCCCAAGAGTTCCTTTTCCTTACCCGTCTTGAGGATAGTGAGGTAGCCGTCCTCGTTGCCGATGAAGACCTTGCCATCCGCGACGAGGGTCGAGCCCCAGATGTGGCTCATGGTGTCATGCTTCCAATACAGCTCACCCGTGTCGGCATCGAGGCAGTAGACGAAGCCCGAGTAATCCGCCACGTAGACCAGATCGTCCACGATCGAGGGCGTCGAGACCGAACGATTGATCTGGTCGAACTGCCAGACCATGCCCGACTCGGTGGAGTTGCCCGTCTTGGTCGGGTCGATGCAGACGAGATTGCCCGCCCCTTCGCCATGCTCGGGGTCCTGGCCGATGGGAACATACACGCGATTCTTGTAGACGACGGGGGTGGCGATGACTTCGCTGGGGCCGGCCACGGTGACGTACCGGACCGGCTTGCCATCACGCTCTCGATAGATGGCCGGGTTCGCATCGAATCGGAATGCCTCATCGAGGATGGCATACCCTTCCTCGTTCTCCTTGGGATCGGGACGGAATCCATAGACCCAGCCATCGGGGCCGCCGAAGATGCCGAGCTTGGAGTCGTCAGTTTCGAACCAGGTGGGGCTGGTCCAGTTGCAATGGAAGATTCGTTCGCTGAGTCCCGAGGATTCCTCGCCCAGCAGCTTGCCTGTCTTCTTGTCAACCTGGATGAGGCAGGGCGCGAATGGGGCCGGGGTTTCAACGTGGCCGTAATCAACGCCATTGGATGTGGTCACCCAGAGTTTGTCATCCGCGACGAGCACGGCACTGCTGGTGATGTTGTGGGGGAAGACGCCACACTCATCGATCATGTTCAACGTCCAGATGATGTCGCCATCCTTGGGCCCCAATTCGACGGGAGGACCGACCTTGATCTTGGCCCCGAAGAGCATGGCTTCGTCCTGGAAAGGACCATCGTTGCCATCGGCCATGCCATTCACGTCGGCGCAGATGACCTGACACAGGTTGGAGACGAAATAGACCCGATCGCCCTCGACGGCGGGGGATGAACAGATGCCCAGGAATTCCCAGTCGCTGACCTTGCCCGTGCCGAGTTTGGGGAAGTTGATCTGCCAGATGAGTTCACCGGTCTCTTCGTCAAAGCAATTCAGCACACAACGATCACCCTTGTACTTGTCGAAACGGGGGGCATCGTTGTTCGTGCCCACGTAGACGCGACCGTCGGCGATGGTGGCGTTGCCGTAGCTTTGCGAACCGAGCTTGGCGATCCATTTCACGTTCGTCGATGTTTCCGGATCGATCTCGTCGGACGCGCCGATGAAGTCACCCGGGTAGAAGTCGATCGTGAGGGAACCGCTGTTCGGGTTGTACATGTTCCGGGAAGTGGAATGACCCCACATGGGCCAGTCGCCACTGGGGGCGGCCTTCGTGTTGGTTGAAGCAACGGGCGTCTCATTAGAAGCGGGTTGCGCTTCGCCGGCCGCGTTTGGCACCTCGCCACATGCGCCCATGCTGAAAACAGTGAAGCTGGCCAGAGCAAGATATTTCATTCGCGTCTCAAACATGATGGACTTTCCTGGAATTCAAACGATCGTTTTCAATTCGAGCGGGGGACGGCTCGGAATCAATTGTTGGGGGTGATGCTGAGGTTATCGACGTAGACCCTGAATCGGGCCTGGGGAACAAAACCATAGATGCCGGGGGCACCGTGCGTATGGCCATGGTCATGGGTAACTTGAGCCGTCCATGCCTCTGGTTCAGCTTCATCACGAGGCCAGACTTTGGCGCGAATGGTTGCGGCCCCATTGTCATCAAGATCGACCCGGGTCTTGAGCGTATACCACGTGCCGGACTTCATCCGGAAGGGCACAGATTGTTTCACTCGTTCGACGTTGGATGAGATGGTGAGATTCCGTCGGTTTCCGTCCAGCACGATCAAGTAGCGTTGGTTGACCACGCCCGCCGCGGACATGATCCGGCGATTGCCGTCGGTCATCACGTCGATCTGCATAGTGTAATTGCTTTGGTCGGGATCGCCGAAGAAACCCATCGTGCGTTGGAACAGTGGATTGCTGATGGTCTTTGACAGTACCTGACTGCCGTCTTTCTCACGGACATCCCACTTCGGAAAACCACCCATCCAGAAGGAAGGAGGCTTTCCCCACTTGGATCCGGGATTGTCTTTGTCGGGAATGGTCAGCGGGATGTTGTCGAAGTTCTCGACCATCGTATGGGGGTACACAATTCTGAATCGAACCGAACCGGTGAGTTCACCCAGTTGCGCGACCAGCACGCTTGCCCCGGGCTTGCTGCGTTGTGTACTGATGCGCAGGCCATCGTCGCTATAGTCCAGATTCAGTGCGTTGTCCTTCCACTTCAGGCCCT
>JAPULD010000365.1 GCA_027295365.1 Planctomycetota bacterium | reverse complement strand
CGAAAATAGAGCGCACGATAACTGCTTTGCATGCCACAGCTTGTGAATGGGGAGCCAAAACGTAGAGCGCCGTCGCGCTCTATGTTTGCGATTCATTCTCGGGGTCCCGAGACGAACCCCTGTTAACCAGAGAGCGCTTTTTCCGCACCGGAAGAAAAAGAGCGCTGCTGGTTAACAGACGTAGAGCGCTTCGGAAGTCACGAACCGGCCTGGTTGTTGCTACATCTTGGGATGTCGGTGGCGGAGAGCCATTGCAATTCGGGATCGGGCTTCTGACGCTCGTTTGAGCTAAAGGGCTGGAACAGAGTATTTGCACAAGGTAGGTCGGAACAGCAGGGAAAAAGAGCGTATTCGCTGCCATCAGTAATGTTATAGTGCCCTTTCAATGAGTGATCAGGATTCCAACCAGAAGAAATCCAGTTCCGCAGAAACTGCGTCTCATGCGTCTCGCGAAAAGGCCAGTGCCCCGGACAGCAAGGTCATGCACGATGCCGACGCCTTCGAGGGTTTGATGCCCGAAAGCATCGGCCCGTATGTGATCAAGCACCGGATCGGCCGCGGGGGCATGGGGATCGTCTATCTGGGGATCAAGCAGGAAGGGAATTTCACACGACGTGCGGCCGTGAAGGTCATGCGGCGCGGCATCGACACCGAGGACGTGCTGAAGCGGTTCCAACTCGAGCGACAGGTGCTGGCATCGCTCAATCATCCCCATATCGCCCGACTCTACGATGGCGGCGAGACGGAGGACGGTCGCCCCTACTTCGCTATGGAATTCATCGAGGGGTTGCCGATCGACCAGTACTGTGATCGCCAGACCCTTAACGTGGAGGTTCGTCTTCGCCTGTTCCTCAAAATCTGTTCGGCGATTCAATATGCCCATCGCAACTTGATCGTCCATCGCGACTTGAAGCCGGAGAACATCGTCGTCACGCCGCAAGGGGAGCCCAAGCTGCTCGATTTTGGAATCGCGAAACTCGTCAATCCGGATCTCTCCTCGGCGATCGGGGCGGCGACCGCTCCCGATCAGCGTCTGATGACTCCCGAGTACGCAAGTCCCGAACAGGTGCGCGGCGAGCCGATCACGACTTCGACGGATGTGTACTCGCTTGGTGTCGTGCTCTTCGAGTTGCTGACGGGACATCGACCTTACCGGATCAAGGAGCGGGTGAGGGCCGAGATCGAGCGGGTCATTCTTGAGGAGGAACCCGAACGTCCCAGTACCGCCATCAACCGGGTGGAAGAGCGCCCGATGGATGTGGAATCGAGGAAACGCACGGGCAAGTCGACGACCACGATTACGCCCGAGACGGTCAGCAAGACGCGGGAGGGCAAACCGGAGCGACTCCGCCGACGGTTGGCGGGCGACATCGACACCATCGTGCTCAAGGCCATGCGCAAGGAGCCGAGCCATCGATACGATTCGGTCGAACAGTTCGCGAGCGACATCGAGCGGCACCTGAGCGGGCAGCCGGTCCTGGCCCGGCCTCACAGCCCGATATACCGGCTGCGAAAATTCATCCGGCGCAACCGAGCTGGGGTGTCGATCGCGGTGTTGATGGTCACTGCAGTTGCCCTCGGGACAGTGGCCATCATGAACTCGCTCGCGCGAGAGGCCGACCGGGTCCGGGCCAATGCCGCTGAACTCCAGACATCGTTGGAGTTTGAGCGGGCGGAAAAGCTGAAGCAGAGTCTTGATCGATTTCAAAATCGTTTTGCAAATCTGCTGACTGAACAGGGATCATTAATTCGCGATATAGCGCCCCTTCGTGGAGCCACAGACATTCGTGAGAGGTTAGCAAAGGCGTCGTTGAATACTTGGTTGGGACTGTCGGAGGATTTCCCGGAAGACGATCCTGAACAACGCCAGAAGTACCTTTTCAACTTGGCGAATGCCTATCGCGAACTCGGTGAGATTCAGGGTGGTGTTCGCAATCCATCCACGGGTCAGCTGGACGCAGCCATTTCAAATTACAATGATGGCCTCAAGTGTCTAGATCAGGTTCTCGTCATTAATGCGGGGAATATCGATGCTCAAAAGGGACGGGTATCATTCTTCACGAATCTTGGCGATCTGCAATTCAACCAGAAGGATTACAACAATGCCCGAGACAACTATCAAAATGCGGCACAGAATTGGCTGTTGATTGACGCCGATTTGCTTGATGAAGATCGCCGAATGTCGGGTGTTGTCGAAATGAATGTTGGCAAAGGGTGTCGCGGGATCGGCGATCTTGAATCGGCGTTGGAGCACTATCTGATAGCGAAGCGGATTCGAGAGCCACTCAGTAGTGAGTTCCCGGATAATGATTTTTATCAACGAGATCTTTCAGTTACATATTCCTGGCTGGCCGGAGCATATTCTGACAACAACAATCTCGCTGAATCAATTCGATATGACATGCTCTCTTTGGATATTCGAGAAGCACAATTCAACAAATATCCCGAGAATAATCGCCAGGCTCGGGACGTAGCCACGGCCAATTACCTTCTCGGCAATAAATACCTGAAGAAGGTGGGCGACACGCTACAAGGACGCAAGTACCTGATCGCCGCCTCAAACCTCTTCCTGGAACTTGCCACGGACAGCCCCAACGACGCCCGGGCCCGGCGGGATCTGGAACTTGGATTCTGGTCCATCGTCGATCTTTATGATGCGGATCAGGACCACGAAGCAGCACTCGCTCAGTTCAATCGATATGGCAAGCTCTATCAAGCGTTTCTCGAAACATCCCCCGACAATCACGATCTGCAATCGCAACTGGCCACAACTCACCAGTACCAAGGACGAATGCACGCGACCCTCGATTCGGCCGATCCGGCCGATGAACATTATCAAGAATCGGAATCGCTTCTTCGTTCACTCCTGACCGTCGAGTCGTTTTCAGACGAGGACCTCGTTTGGCTCAAGGCCGATCTCGCCCTGACGCTGACGCTCTACGCCGATCTGTTGTCCTCACAGGGAAATAACGAGTTGGCAACGTCTAAGTACCAAGAGGCCGTGGGTCTCTTCGAGGAAGCTAAGCCCACCGAACTCGATGATGAGGAGCTGATCGAGGCCTTTCGTCGGGCTCGTGATGCGATCGAGTAAGTCTTCGGGATTGTGAACCCCGCTTACGCTTACGCCAACTCGCACAACTTCAAGGCTGCCTCTCGAAGGAACGCATTCCATGGCGTCGGGGTGATCTCCGCGACTTCGACGAAGATCATCTCGAATTCCGCCCGGTCCCGGCTCGTGATGAAGCGCCCATGCCCCATGATCGCCATTGCGATGGCCAAGTAGTACTTCAGCAACGCATCGCACTTCAGGCCCGGCTCATCCGCCAGTTGAAAAGCCGATTTGCACTTCTGCTTGAGACTCGTCAGCGTCTCCAGTGAGTGCGGGCAAGTCTCTCCAAAGCATGCAACATCTAATGAAGAAGGTATCGACAGATCCACAAGGATGCGGTCGAACCAATCCGTCTGCGACTTGTCACGGTAATGGCTTACCAGATGATGCACCGGCGACGATGACGGTTCCAGACTGCATTGCAACAGATCAGTGAGCGTGGAGTCATTGAACGCTTCGTGTTCGCGAATTCGATCAGCGTTGGCGTCCTGGTTTGGCATGATCACAGTCTTCCCATGATGGATTGGATTTCCGAATCGATCTCACCCGTTTCCACACCGTCCCGTGCGATGCTGTCCCGCACGGCTGTTCGAAATCGAATGGCGGCCGTGCGTGCCATAACCGCAGCCTGAGCGGGGGAGATATCGAAATCGGTACAGAGGTCCGCATACGCCTGCACGTTTACGAAATGGCGAACGAAGATATCCCAATGGTCTGACAACCCCGAATCGAGACACGACGCCGCAGCCGCGCGAAACGATTCGCGTACCAATGAATCCACCCAGGCCCGATGCAAGTCGTTTTCGAGGTGTGCCGTCGATTCGTCCTCGACGACATCGGGCATTGACTCACCGGCGTGCCGCCTCACCTCGCGCCATTGCTCCTTGACGTGGAAGTGCAAGGCGTTGATGAGCCATTTCCTCAGCCGCAAGCCGCTGTCCTGCCAGTCGTCGAAGAAGGAAGACCGATCAAGGCGGCTGGCAAAGAAGCCGTTGATGATCTCGTCCGGCTCGCCCGCGGTGCGGCAGGACGAGCCGAGGAGGTACACGCGAAGCGGATGCGAGTAGATCGCCATGACGTGGCGATTGACCTCATCTCTTCCGATGGCACCGAGCGCCAGTTGATCGCCGATCCAGGTCCGGGTGGTCCGGGGAAAGGCATCGGATTGGTGGGTTTGAGCGTTCATGGATCGGACTGGTTAGTAAGTCGGGGCTGCCAGGGTGGATGTTCCCTCTGTAGAAGATAGGTAAATGGCCAACGCTTCGGCGCGCCAATCTGGGAGAACTGCAATTCTCTTCCAATCGAATGGGATTTCAGCATAGGGCAAGAAATTATTGATATTGGCGCGCCGATCTGTCCAAGCGGTGTCTATCTCAATCATTCGGGCCCGATTCTGGAGCCCCGTCTTGAGATAGGAGTCTTGACATGAATTCGACGCACAAACGCATTTCCATCTTCTCGATGGCCGCATTGTTGAGCCTTTTCTGCTTGGCCTCCGAACTCCATGCCGGCGGGTGCGGCACAACTCTTGATCCTGGATTCCACGGCGGTGAAACCTGGACTTTATCAGGCTCGCCCTACTGCGTGACCGGAGACATCAACCTCAGCCTCATCACGATCGAACCGGGTGTTGTAGTGCTCGTTGACGGTCCTTATGAGATAAATGTGCAATCGACGATCACCGCCATCGGTACGGATTCGCAGCCCATCATCTTCACCGCGAAGGACCCAGCCGTGAAATGGAAGGGGTTGCGGTTTCAGGACACGCCACCCGGTTCACAACTGGTGCATTGTCGCATCGAGCATTCCAACCGAAGCGGATTGACCCTGATCAACAGCGCTCCGGTCATTTCACATTGCTACATTGCATTCAACACTCTCTCCGGAAGTGGCGGCGGCATCAACGCCGACCTGGCCACCGGCGATCTCGTCATTGACAATTCCACGATCACGGGCAATACCGCGACCAGTCATGGTGGAGGCATTGACGCCATCATGGGGAGCGGCGAACTGCGGATTGCTGACAGCAACATAACGCACAATACATCGAATCCGTCTACTTCAAGTGGAAATCGATTCGGAGGAGGCATTCGCATTGATGGTGATCTCTACATGACCAACAGTCGGATCGAGAATAATCGTGTGAATTCCTGTGCTGAAAATTTCGCAACTCGGTCGGGCATAGGTGGTGGGATCTACATGTCTGGGGGTGATACTGTGCTGAACAATTGCGTCATCAAGAGCAATTACTCCAGAGGCACTGATTGTGGCGGTCTCAACACCTGGTATGCATACGGGAGCGGCCTTTATCTCAATTCGGGCGTGCTGATGGCCACCAACTGCCTCGTCTCCGGCAACACGGCTACGCCGGGGCATGCGTCACGCGGCAGCGGTTTGTACGTGAATGCCGGCATCGCCGACATCATCAACTGCACCTTCGGGCGAAACCAATATCAAGGCATTGGCCAGGCTGGTGGGGCGGTCAATGTCGTGAATTCGATTCTCTACTTCAACAACGGGGATGGCGTGCAACTCGACTCCGCGGTTGTTATCGATTACAGCGACATCCAGGGTTGGGATACCACGCTCCCGGACAACAACATCAAATGGAATCCGGTCTTCAAGGGATCAGGCAGCTCGCGGAGCGACCTGATCATCCAACTCGGATCGCTCTGCATGGATGCGGGTGATGAAACCGATCCGGCCTTTGATGACACCTGCTTTCCCCCTTCCATCGGCGGCAGCCGCAATGACATGGGCGTACACGGCGGTCCCCTCGGCTGCAACTGGGGCAAGGTATCCGACCTCAACAGCGACGACTTCGTCGATGTCCTGGATTTGCTGGCCTTGCTCGGTGCTTGGGGGCCATGCCCCGGCGATCGATTCTGCCCCGAGGATATCAATGGTGATGGAAGCGTCGACGTGACGGATTTGCTGACTCTGCTCGGCGATTGGGGATGAACTGCAACTTGCCGAGTGCGCCATGCTCGTGTGATTATCAAGATATCTCCGGTATGGGATACTCCCAGACCGGATTTTCAGGAAGGAGCGAGTCGTCATGACACTACGAAAAGTATTGAGTCAAGGCTGTAACAACAACAGTGAACACCACGATATTCTGGATGATGAAACTCAGAAATTACAGAAGAATAGTGTTCACAAGCAGCATCGCAAACAGTACATTGGCTTCGGTCACTGTTCGTATTGGAGGGTGAAACTCCCGTCCAAGATATCCGGGCATGGACGCCACTTCAACGGGAATGGCGAAATGATGAATTGTAACTCTCGAGGAGGCGCTTGCATCACTACGACGATGCAAGGCCAAGATATCGTTTCGACCCATCGAAAATTGCTTTCCAGGATTTTCAATTCCATTCAAGGGCATGTGCTCATCGCGATCATGGCCCTCCTGGTGTTACCTTCATTCTGCCTCGCAGTTGATCGGACTGCCATCTGGGTGGGAGGCACCGACAGCAACTGGTCAACGGCGGCGAATTGGAATGAAGGGCTGATACCGATCAACATCGACACGATTTTCTTCAACGTGACGATCCCCTCCGGATTCACAGTGAACTTCGACGTGACGACGGGTACGGGTCAGATCAAGACGCTGACGCTGGGCAACAGCACGTTGAACATCCTGCCCGGCACCACGGGCCTGACGGTGGTGAGCCAGGCGGACATCGACGGCCTGATCAATTCAACCGGAGGCAATTTCACCGCTACCGGTCTGGGCACGACTTTCTCAGGCAACAAGGCACGTGTCTTCGCTTCGGGCGGTGGGCAGGTAACCATCGGTGCGCCGT
>JAPULD010000364.1 GCA_027295365.1 Planctomycetota bacterium | reverse complement strand
CGTCGTGCAGTTTGCACGACGCCCTTCCCCCTCCCACATTCCCTTCCCGGCCTTCCCGAGCCACGATCAATAATTCACTTGAAGTAGCTAATCACCTTGCGTTTCATGATGACGATGTTGCGACCGAATTGCTGGTCAAACAAATCCTTGGCCTCCGCCCGCTGTGGCCCCGTGAGGCCGGTCGTCCAGATTCCACTGACCACGATGATGAGGCAGAACATCAAGTTCGCGGCCCCATCGGAGCGATAGAAAAACCGCCACCACATCCACGCCCCCAGCAGAGCAACGCAAAGTGTCACGATAAACGTGAAGCCCAGTTCGATGCTCAGGACATCGGCAAACGCCGTACCTTTGAGGACGGGAACGACAATCATGGCCAAGAGAAACAGGCCAACGAACAGAATTGAGAACGGGTTCAGCTTGAACCACGATCGCTTGCGTGCCTGGAGTTCCTTTTCCAGCGACTTAGCCGATTCACTGACATTCATCATGTTCGGTTTGTACGACATGAGGGCTTCCTCCCAAGGGTCCGAAAGAGCAAGGGACACATCTCTCGAAGTAATGTCGAAAAGATGCGTCTGATCCCCAAGCCTAAACACGCGAAACCAGCGATTTTCATGGTTTTCGGACCTGAACAGAGGGACCCGCTTATCGCCCCCTGACCACCTCTGCCTCAGGATCCCCCGAGTAACCGAATGCCAGATCGATCCTTTTTCACGAGTCCACGAATCTCAAGCAAGGTCAGGTCGGCCAGGAGTTGCGACATCGCCATTCCGGTTTTCGCCGCGAGTTGATCTACAAGCATGGACATACCATCCCCTTTGAGTACCTCGACAATGGTTTGCTGGCCTGGGGTGAGCTGGCCTTCAAACAATGTTGTAGGACTCGACGCATCCGGGTGACCGGCCACTTCCAGAGCTCCACGAACGAGATGGCTGGAATCATTGAGTTGACGCAACACATCGGCATGATCGAGGACGAGTCCCGCCCCTCCTGATTGCAATAACAGCAGACTGCCAGTTGAGGCGGGCGAATCGACCCGTCCGGGCAAGGCCATCACTTCACGTCCATGTTCCTCGAGGGCCAACCTCGCCGTGATCAACGCCCCACTGCGCAATGCCGCCTCGATGACGAGCACCCCCAGACTCAATCCCGAAATGATCCGATTGCGTCGTGGAAAATGTTGCGCCAAGGGATCCATGCGCATGGGATACTCGCTGATCAGCGCCCCGTTGTACTTGACGATCCGCTCGAAGAGCGTCTCGTGTTCAGACGGGTAGCTCTTGGACAAGCCGCACCCCAACACCACCAGCGTGCGACCATCGGCCCTCAGCGCTCCACGGTGCGCCTCGCCATCGATACCCAAGGCTCCACCAGAAACGATCGTAAGACCTGACTGCGCCAAGAGTGTTGCCAATCGCCCCGCCTGCTCTCGCCCATAGGAGGTACAACGACGCGAGCCGACAATCCCCAAGGCGAGTCGATCTGCATCCTTCAATTGCCCCTTGATCCACAGGGCCGAGGGTGGATCAGGAATCACCGCGAGCAGAGGCGGATAGTCGTCATCGCCAAGCATGATCAGCCTGGCTTCATGCAATGCCATGCAGGCCAACTCGCTTTTCGGATCGGTCTCACCGATCGCGCGGCGGATCGACTCTGCACTGGCCTTCCCGATTCGATCGATCTGCATCAAGTCGCTGATGGACGCATCAACCGCCTTCTCATCACTCCCCATCGCCAGTCTCAGCCGGCGCAGCGTAACGGGACCGATCCCCGACGCCAAGAGCAGACGCAACGTCGATTCAGGAATCTGCTCCGGAAGAAGAGCCATTCAAGAATACCCGTGAAGAGACCAGAAGAATCCGCTTTTCCAGCGTGCGGATTGAAGTACCATCAAATAATACCAAGAGCACATGAAATCGCAAGGAAACCATTTTTCGAAACAATGGCTTTCGTTGAGTTAAGAAATCAGGAGATCAAATAAACAAGAAGACACACTTTCCATCCGACCAATTCTATGTGATCCTATGGGAGAGGATGTATATCGACTCCAAGGGGCGATCCATGGATATTCCAGAATACGTTCGTGATTCAAAACCTGGATTTACGACCGTCGAACTTCTCGTCGTCATGAGCGTCATCACGATCTTGATTGGGATCTTGCTCCCGGTGTTGAGCCGCGCAAGAAAGAGTTCCGTCGAGATGGCCTCCATCGGAGAGGTCAAGCAGATGTTCGACACGCTAATGCACATCCACATCGAGGAACATCAAGCGCTGCCACGATGGTGGCAGGATGAACACTTTGTCATTCACAGTGAACTTCATACGAGGCCCGACGAGAGGACTCCCGTTGAGCTTCATCCAGTGCATGGGTTCAACTTGAATGTCTTTGAAGATCCGTTCCGAGTCTCAACGACGATTGGTGATGATCCTTTGCTGACAAAGCTGGGCAGGTTCGTCGACTCCGAACATGGCATGGAGGGGCATGGTTACTTTTACGTCCCCTTCAATTCCAACGTCCGAATTCCAAATTCGAACCGGCCTCCATCCAATTCAATTTATCATCCCATGTGGGACCTCAGACCTCGGCATGAAGATGAAGAGCCCGCCTGGACTCGGCTGAACCTGCCCGGAGAAACCGAGTACCTCATCTGGGGTGTGGGAAAGAACGGCAAACTCGATGGCGACCCCGCGCTCGATGTGGTGTTGATCAAGCTGCCCCACAATGAAACGCTGATCCGTCATCGCCCTGTTCAACCACAGACCGCAGGCCCCGGCAAGCAGAACGTCGATCGGAACAGATAGGGCTCTCACTGCTCGGGCAATCAGACGCATACGCCGCCGACTGAAGCACTCTGTTTCTCAGAGCAAATCAACATCGGTCATGATTTCCACAGTCGATGGTCCGGCATGGGCGAGTGCTTGCATGATTGCACTATCCAGCGAGTCTTGGCCCTCGATTCGCAGACCAAGTCCGCCGCAGGATGTGACGTATTCGGCGATCGACGGATTGTTGAGCTTCGTCGCCCACACATCCCAATCCCCGGCCCGCTGTTCCTTGGATATTTTGCCCAGCTCGTTGTTGTTCAACAGGATGTGCGTGATGTTCATGCCCTGCAGGACCGCCGAGTTGACTTCCCAGGCGTATTGCCCGAACCCACCATCGCCGGTCACGCACACCACGGGGCGGTCACGATACTTCTGCCAGTGCGGATCGTCACTGACCTTGTGCGCCTGGGTCGCCGCCCAGGCCCCCATGGCGGCGGGATAGCCGAAACCGATCGAACCCAGGTATCCCGACATCAACACGGATTGTCGACCCGACGACTCGAAGTATCGGCCGAATGAATAGGCGTTGTTCCCCACGTCCACCGTGATGATGGCGTCGGCGGGAATCACCCGGTTCATCGCCTCGAAAACGACCGAAGAGGAGAGCCCCGATTGGCGATCGTCACGACGACGACTCTCCTTTTCATCGCGCCAGATCTTCCAGCGGGTTGCGATCTCTTCGGTGTGATCGATCGAGGCGTGTGAGCCTTTGAGTCGATCCAGCAGCATGGTTGCCGTCACCCCGAGTTCCCCCCAGACCGGCACCTGAACCGGATGGAATTTACCGAGTTGCATTCGATCGTAATCCACCTGGATGATCGGCTTCTTGGGCGTGATGCCCGTGTGATTGCTGAACGACGCGCCGAACACGAGCAGGACGTCGGACTCGTTCATGAACCAACTCGCGATGGGCGTTCCCGAGCGACCCAGAACGCCACCCCCCAACGGGTGCCCGCCCGATACCGCGCCGCAATCACCGATGATCCCTTTCGCCTTGAAGGTTGTCAGAACGGGACACTTCAATTCTTCGGCCAGGGCGATGATCGTACGCATTTCGTCTCGCGCCCCATGCCCGACGACTATGACCGGTCGCTTGGCCTGGTGGAGCAACTCAAACGCTTGATCGATGGACTCTTGAGGCGGGGCGATCCCGACCGGCCCCACTCGCCACTGAGGAGACCAGGCCTGGACACTGTCTTCAGCTGGTATCGTCTGGACGTCATCCGGAAAAATCAGATTCGAAACATTGCGTTCCACGATCGCCGATTTAAGGGCCAGACTCATGAGTTCGCCATGACGCGAACCGGGCAGGACGATGTGATTGAAGTTGGACACCGAATTAAAGGCTTCCAACAAGGGCACCTCCTGGAAGGCCCCGGGGCCGAAGACCTGCTGATTGACCTGACCGGTCAAGGCAAGCATCGGCGCGCGATCGACCTTGGCGTCCCAGCAACCCGTCAGCAGGTTTGTCGCACCGGGTCCGGCAATGGCAAGACAGGCCGCGGGTCGCCCCGTGAGTTTGCCGAAGGCCGACACCGCGAACGCAGCCGCGCCTTCGTGTCGGATGCCTGAGTATTGAAGTTGTCCGGCCACCACGCGACGACGAATCGCATCGGCAAGTCCGAGATTCGAATGCCCGACCATGCCGAACACGTGGGTGACGCCCCACTGCACCATCGTCTCGACCATCACGTCGGTCACAGTGCGTTGGTGCGGGATTTCGATTTCCAATCCCACGTACACGCCGTCTTCACGGACTTCGACGGGATACGTCTCGACCCCATCGTCGTACCCGCCGGGTGGCTTGCCGGTCAAGGGGTGATAGTCCCACCCATGCCACGGACAGCGCAGATAACACCCGCCATCGTCGTTGCATTCGATCGACCCTTCGCCCAGCGGTCCGCCTTGATGGGGACAGGCGTTGTCGAGCGCACCGTACTGGCCTTCAAAATGCGTGAGACAGATCGTCTTTTCCCGGGTGCCCGCGGCATCGATGCCGACGCTCTTCACCCGCCCTTCGGGCAACTCATCGAGATCGGCGACTTTTTCCCAGGTGAGTGGCTTCTTGTTTTCGTCTGGCATCGCAAGGTCCAATCGGAAAGGGAGTTCAGAATTCGATTTTCACCGTTTCGACGCCGGCATATTGGACCCCCGTGAGCGAGACCATTTCGCGATTCCAGGTGGTCAGATCTTCGATGGAAAAATCGCTCAATCGTGCATGCCCGCAGGCTCGGGCGAACACCTTCATGAGTTCCGTGCTTCCCATGAAGTAATTGCTCAGTCGTTTCGCCGATTCATCGACAATGAGCCTTGCTCGAAGTCCTTTTTTCTGGGTGGCGATTCCCACCGGACAATTGTTGGTATGGCATGCGCGCATGCCCAGGCACCCGATGGCCTGGATTGCGGAATTGGCGAGGGCGATCGCGTCGGCGCCCAGCATCATCGCCTTGGCGAAATCCGCATGGGTACGCAGACCCCCCGTGATGATGAGCGTCACCGGTCGATCGGAGCCCCGCCCCCGACCCACCCGATCAAGATGTCGTCTGGCTCTCGCCAAGGCCGGAATGGTGGGAATGGAAATATGATCCCGAAACAGGAGCGGCGCGGCGCCGGTTCCGCCCCCTCGCCCATCCAGGATGATGTAATCCGCAGAGGCATCAAGAGCGAAATCGAGTTCGTCCTCGATCCGCTGCGCGCTCAACTTGAAGCCGATGGGAATCCCCCCCGTGCGTTCGCGCACTTCGTCGGCCAAGGAACGAAAATCATCGGGAGTGTTCAGATCTGGAAATGTCGAAGGACTGATCGCGGGGGTTCCGATGGGAAGGCCACGAACCGAGGCGATGACGGCGTCCACTTTTTCACCCGGCAAATGCCCTCCGGTTCCGGTCTTCGCCCCCTGGCCACCCTTGAAATGAAAGGCCTGACATTGCGCCACCTTGTCGAGGCTGTATCCGAATCGGGCGCTCGCCAGTTCATAGAAATACCGGCGGTTGGCAGCCTGCTCGTCGGGCAACATGCCACCTTCTCCCGAGCAGATACCCGTCCCGGCCAACTCCGCCCCTTTCGCCAACGCCACTTTTGCCTCGTGCGAAAGGGCGCCGAAACTCATGTCGCTGACGAACAGGGGAATGTCCAGAAGCAGTGGACGCTTGGAAGCAGGGCCGATGATCACGGAAGTCTCGACCGGATGATCATCAAGCAGCGGTTTGACGGTGAGCTGACCCGGCAACACCTGGAGGTCGTCCCATTTAGGAAGTTGATCGAATGGAACCCCCATCGCGGCCACCGGTCCGTCATGACCGACGCCCTCGATTCCCTGTTTCGCGAGTTGCTGGATAAACAGATTGTGCGGTTCTTCAGGACCACCATGAATGTCCTGATAGACGCCAAGGTATTCTTCTCGGTTGTATGGTTGAGGATTTAACTCCTCCCAGGCTGCGATCTCTTCCTCATCAACGATGACGGATTTCACGCCCTCGTGCTCTGCAATCTGCGCACTGAACTTGTGCAGTTGCTCCTCGGGGTTGTATGAGCTGACCCCAGTGTCGTACCGGTAATCCCAGCCATGCACGCCACAGACAAGATCTTGTCCCTTGACGCAGCCATCCGACATCATGGCCCCACGATGGAGGCATCGGCCATAAAGCACACTGACACAGTCTTCGCCTTCCTCGTCATATCGAATGATGACGAGATCGACGTTGGCGACGATCGCATGCGCCGGCTTCAGAGGTGCGAGATCGTCCCACTCGATGACTGCAAACTTGCTCATGTGGTATCCTTCGAAGTGGAATCACAAATTTAGTATCACGAACAATACCAGATTCTCAAGAGAGTGATGGCCTTCTCGAACCTGTTCGGCATCGAACAGCGTACTAGTGATTTGTTCAGGGATGGAAGCGGCCGCGAGTCGAGCAGAATTCTCGTTATTCAGCTTCGTTCACTTTATCTTCTTTGATCTCATTGCCATCTTCATCAACATAGACATATTCGTATTCATATTCTCCATCTTCCTCTTCCTCATCCTCTTCCACATCGACGTATTCCCATTCCACTTCTTCTTCATCGTCCTCCGCGCCTTCTTCCTTTTCAGCAGCGTTTGCATCAGAGGTCTCTTCAGCAACTTCATCTGTTTGTACAGGATCGCTTTCTTCCTTCATCTCGCATTCCAACGCTTCTTCGTCTTCTGATTCCTCCTCGTCTTGGGCGTTTTCTACGACCCCCTCATCTTCGTATTCGTCCTCATCGTCCTCCAGTTCATCTTCAGCTTCTGCTACTTCGTCCTCAATTTCCTCGACCTCCGCTTCGATCTCATCCTCAACGTCTTCCACAACCTCG
>JAPULD010000363.1 GCA_027295365.1 Planctomycetota bacterium | reverse complement strand
ATGGTGTGGACCCCGTCATCAGTGGTGAATCCCCTCGTCGGCGAGTGCGACTTCCGGCGCGGCATACCAGGTCATTTCAAAAGTGAAAAATGCTTCGGTGGATTGGGAGCCGGGATTTCCCCTCAACTCGAATCGATCAACGCCAGTGTCCGGAAACTGCACGCTGAGTTCATGAAGGAATCGAGCGCATTGGGTGAACCCCCCCACGCCTTCGAGTTGGACGGGAACAAGGTCGTAGTGCTGGTGTCTCTGAAGTGCCCTGGTCTGGAAGCCATCCACCGTGAGGTCATATTCCAAGGCCAACTCCGTGAGCAGGGCCAGACGTTCATTTCGGTATGAGGCCTTCCGGAGAGTCAAGGTCCCGGAGGCCAGTTCGCCACGGTTCTTCTTGAGTTCGTCTCGATGCATCTTCGCCTGCGTCTGGAGGTGATCAAGATCGTGAGCCAGGATCGCCATCGCCTGAATGTCCTCTTGGGTGTTCACTTCCAGAACCAAGATGGGCTGCAGACCAAAGAGATACGCCATGAGCGTGAGCAGCGCTAAAGCTCCCCCGCCACCGGCGTGCAGTTTCCATGCATCAACCTGGCTCAACCAATGACGCTTCATGAGGTCTTCTCCGTTCGAGAGGCGAGTTGGCATCGCATTCGAAACGCGATCGCATCGCTTTCAAGAAAACCTTCCCGTCGACTCTCTTCGAGCGTGACTTCGGTAAACAGCCCCGTTCGCTCAAGGCGAAGAACGTACTGGGACACTTCCAGTTGGGACTGGCCATACCCGCGAAGATCAACAAAAATATGTTTGGGTCCGGATCCATCGTGAGTCACGCCCTGGGACTCCATCGAGCACTCGCGCAGGACGATGCCTTCGCCCATTTCCCCGGCGAGCACGTTCAGCAAGATGCTCCAATCGGACTGATTCTCGACGAGTTGCGTCGCCCTCAAGGCAATGTTCACTTCGTCCAACTCAGCTTGCAACTCGCCAACCGTGGTCTCACTGGTCGCAATTTCACCATGATATTTCGCACGCTGAAGTTTCAGTGCATCGTCATGCGTTGGCTTCAAGTGAAGCAACGGGATCACCATGACAAGGGCAATGAGATACAGGCCTACGCCAACGATCCAACGATGCATCAGTCGTCGTCTGGCCCGGGCGACTCGCCGGTAGTTCGGAATAAGATTGGCGTTCGCCCTCAGCATCCAGATTCCTCGAATAACGCCAGCCCCGTGGCCAGGGTGAATCCTGGATCCTGAAGAGCTACCCTGGAATCAACCGGGGTGTCGATGGTGCACGAGGGGGTGATGAGTTGGGTCTCGATCCCCAACATGGATTCCAGCGGTTCGGCCAGGCCTGGGACCGTGGCCCCCCATCCCATCAGGAACAGGCGATCCACCGGAATGTCGGGATATCGATGCTGGGCGTAGGAGAAGGAAACACGAAGCTCGTCGAGCATCGAGGTGAAGTGCGTCGCCATGATGCCTCGAGCGTCGGTGAGCAATGGCCAGTTTTTCCATTCCGCCTTGAGAATCTCGCCAAACCCGACTTGGAAGATAGCGAAATCAGCCACCTCGGAATCGACGTCGAGTCTTTCGACAAGCGTCTTGTTGAGCAGATGCAACCCGCCATCGGCCAGGGTCCGATCGTAGATCACCGTGTTCTCCAGGAAGATCACGAGCCGAGCCGCATCCCAGGTGAGATCCAGGGCCGCGCTGATGTGTGGTTGCTGCGTCATTCTGCTTTGGATGACCCGGGCGACGACGGACGCATGGACATCCAACGCCGAAACGCACAGACCGCCGGATTCCCAGACCTCCAGAAGACGCTCGCTCTCGGGATGCGTACACGCCGCGGCCATGACGTGCTGCCCATCCGTCGAACGGCCCGACGAGGGAAGGGGCCAGATTGTCAATTCGAATGAATCAGGCAGGCATTTGTGCGTGCGTGCCATTTCCATTCGAGCGAGTTGCTCAAGGGCGAGCCCCGATGCGGCGGCCGGCAATTCCAACAGATCGCTTTTCAACAGTTCCCCGGGCACCGCCAACGTCACATCGCGTCCCGTGAAACCCTGTCGTTCCAGCAACTCGGAAAACAGCCTCACTTCATTGGCGCTTAGTTCCGACTCGGGATTGGCGCGCTCGTATCGACCCGCTGCGGCGAGACGCCAGCCCCCGTTGGCTCGTTGCAACTGTACGGCATGCAGATATCGTCCGCTGACGTCGATTCCGATCGGCGATCGTGCTCGTGGTCTCCAATACATCATCCGCCACCTCCCGGCACCGACGAGGTGATATCGAACAAGGGCATGAACATGCTGATCGCCACGATCCCCACCAGCACCCCCAGCACGATGAGAATGATCGGTTCGATGATGCTCGAAAGCGACTTGAGCACGACCTCGTTTTCCTCATCCATGAATTCGGAGATGTTGAGCAGCACCGAGCCCATCTGACCTGACTCCTCACCACACCGCACCGCCTCGGCGATCGTCGGATCGATGAATTCACTGCGAGCCAGCGCAGACGAAAGGTTCTCGCCTCGAGTGACGACCTCCTCAGCCTCGATGAGCAGTTCCTTGTACTTCGTGTTGGTGCAACCTTCCCTCGTCAGCGTGAGCGACTCCAGCAGCGACACTTTGCTTTCCAGCAGGATGCCCAACAGTCTCGTCATCCGAGCCGTGGCGAAGTTTCGGAAGATCTGGCCAAATTTCGGGATTCTCAGTGAGATGACATCGAGCGTTCGACGGCCTGATTCACTCCGAATCGCATACACGATCCCGAAGCCTACGCCGAACAATGCCGGGATGAGTCCCCACCAGTATGAGCGTACGAATTCGCTCAACAGCAACAGGAATTGCGTGGTCGGGGGCAGCGCGGCATCGAGCGTCTCGAACAGATCCGTAAAGCGAGGCAACACGAACCCGATCAACACGCCCAGGACGATCACTGCCACCATGATGAGGATCAACGGATACATCATCGCCCCCAGGACGATGTTCCGGATATGCATTCGCTGGCGACTGAGTTGGGAGAGCCGCCTGAGCATTTCGCCAAGCTGGCCGCTCGTTTCTCCAGCTTCGACCAGGCTGCGATAAATCGGGTCGAATTGGTTGGGATAGGCCTGCAACGCCTTGGCGAATGATTCACCGCCTTCGATCCGCTCGCGCAAACCACCCACAACCATTCGCCACTCTAGATCTTTTGACTGTTTTTCGAGCGCCGCGATCGATTGCACGAGCGGCGTTCCGGTCGAGACGAGCACGCTGAGCTGCCGGGTGAACATGGCGACGTTCTTCAGCTTCCCCTTCGGACCGGACGACTTTCTTGCGGAGCGAACCTGCTTCGCGGCCTGAGCCGAGGTCTCGTTCAACGTCGTGACAAACAGCCCCGAACGACGGAGCATGTCCGTCGCTTCGAGTAGGTTCGACGCCTCAATGACGTCATTGACGACGCGGCCCGACTTGTCCATCGCTTGATAGGCCAACCTCATGCCGCATCACTCCCGTATTCGGTTGCACTTCCCGAATTCGAAACGTGCGGATGGGCCTGACCAACGTCCATGGCTTCCTCGCTGTGCGTGGCCCGGAGAGCCTCTTCAAGGCTGGTCTTGCCTTCCATCGCCAACAGCACCGCTTCCTGACGCAATGTCTTGCCGCCATGTTCCGCGTACCGGGCCTGCAACTCATGGGTCGGGGCCGCGGCGTGCACCAGGCGTCGAAGATCGGGTGAGATCTCCATGACCTGAAAGATACCAAGTCGTCCTTGAAAACCGCTGTCATGACATTGTCGGCACCCGGCGCCCTTGAGAAATGACCGCCCGGTCTGATCGGACAACCCCGCGTCGGCCAGAACTCTTTCATTGGGGTAATACTTCGTTTCGCAACTCGAACAGATCGTGCGCAACAGACGCTGGGCGACCACACCATTGATGGCGCTGGAAATCAGGTACGACTCCAGACCCATGTCCAACAGTCGCGCGATCGCCCCCGGCGCATCGTTGGTGTGCAGCGTGGCCAAAACAAGGTGCCCCGTCAGTGCGGCTTGCACCGCCACCCGCGCCGTTTCCTCATCGCGCACTTCGCCGATCATGATGATATCCGGATCCTGACGCAGGATGCTTCGCAAGGCCCGGGCGAAGGTAAAGTTGATCGAATCGTGGGTCTGGATCTGATTGACAAGATCAAGCTGATATTCCACGGGATCCTCGACGGTCACGATGTTCCGCTCGGGACTTCGCAGGAGATCAAGAGCCGAATACAGCGTGGTCGTCTTGCCACTGCCAGTTGGTCCCGTCACGAAGACGATGCCATGCGGCTGGTGCAACATTCGTTTGAAGGAAACTATGGGATCATTTCGAAAACCGAGATCCTCGAGCTTCACCCGAAGGTTTTCCTTGTCCAGAATCCGAACCACGAGTTTTTCGCCCAACAGCGTGGGCATGCTGGAGACACGCAGGTCGATGCCCCGCTGTTCGGCATGGATACGCACCCGACCCTCCTGGGGAAGCCGTTTCTCGGCAATGTCCATCTTGCTGATGACCTTGACGCGGGAGACGATCGCGGCATGCATGCCCGCGGGGGGATTCATCAATTCCCGAAGCACGCCATCGATCCGATAGCGGATGCGGGTGCCCTTGCGATCAGGCTCGATGTGAATGTCGCTGGCGCCATCGCGCACCGCGGTGAGCAGCGCTACGTTGATCAGGTTCACGATCGGACTGCCTTCGACCATCTTGTCCAGGTCGGTGGCGGGGCCTTCATCAACTGTTTCCCGCTCGACCACCGAGACGTCGGTGTCCAAGAGCGTGGCGAGGAACGCATCCACATCGACATCACCACTCGCGTATTTCTTCACGAATTCCAGGATGTTCGATTCAATCGCGAGGACCGGGCGAATCTTGCACCCCGTCAGTTGACGCAACCGATCGATGATGGGCAGCGACTGAGGCTCGGCCATGGCGACCGTCATGGTGTCGTGCACCTTGAACAGGGGAATGACCCTCAATCGTTCGGCTTCATCCTGGCCAATCGACTTGAGCAGCGCGGCATCGATCAGTCCATGCCTGAGTTGAACTCCCTTGACCCCCAGGCATTTACCCAGAGTTCGGGTCAATGTCGTGCTGCTGATGATCCCTTGGGCCATGAGCAGCTCCCCCAGCATCAGGCCAGACACTTTTTGCTGGGCCAGGGCTTCCTCGAGTTGCTCGGGGGTGATCGCCCCGGCCTCGACGAGGGCGTCACCGACTCGCTTCTTTGGTGCCGGGGTGTGGTTCACAGGTAACTCCTCACCGCGGCGTTGATGTCCTCGAAGTACTCGAAGAGGGACGTCAAGTCGGTCAGATCGAGGACCTCACGAACCGTCTCGTTCACGCCGCACAGCTTGAGGGCGTTCCCGCTGTGTGAAAACTGCTCGGTGATCTCGACCAGCGCCTCCAATCCGCTGCTATCCACATAGGGCACCGAAGAGATGTCAACGACGATACGCCCGAAGCTTTTGCCCCGAGCCGACTCGACCTTGTCACGAAACTGCTCGGTGTCCTCGTGGATCAGGGCTCCCTGAGGCTTGAGCACGGTGACCGCACCATGTCGTTGTTCCTGAATCTCCATGATGAGGTTATGCCGCCTCCGCCAGGACCGGCAGGGTCATGGTGAAAGTGCTGCCTTTCTTGATTTCGGATTCCACAGTGATGTCGCCGCCATGCAGGCTGATCACTTCCCGGGCCAGGGCCAGTCCAAGTCCGGATCCCGTCACGCTGCCCTCGCGTGAATTCGATGCCCGATAGAACTTGTCGAAGATGCAATCGAGCTCATCGGCATTGATGCCGATGCCCGAATCGTTGACCTGGAAGGTGAATTGCTTCTCATCGCTGTCGACGACGATGCGGACTTGCCCCCCGTTGGGCGTGTACTTCATGGCGTTGCCCAGCAGGTTGTGCATTGCAAGCACGATCTTGTCACGATCGCCCTGCAAGACCGGCAACTTGGGTGGCAGTTCGAAGATCAAGTCGATTGATTTTTCCTGGGCCATGGCCTGGTAATCCGCTTCAAGTTGTTCGAGTACGGTATCGAACCGCACATCGTCCTTATGAAGCTGGATTGAGCCCGCTTCGATCTCTGACACC
>JAPULD010000362.1 GCA_027295365.1 Planctomycetota bacterium | reverse complement strand
CCAGGCCAAGAACATCGCCAGCGTCAAGATCCATGCGCTACGGCGCATCGGTCGGCTCGTTCTCGGAACTACCCGCCTTTTTCTCCATCAGGATCTTCATGGCCTGCTCGATTGCCTCGTGGCGGAGCGAGGCGACGCGATCGTACCCCACCCGCAACGGATCTTCGATTTCGTACTCGGGATATGCTCCCTGCAGTGTCGGGTTGAGCGGAATGTTGTGCGATACCGATTCGGCCAGCAACCGCTCCACGCGCTCCGAAAGGAGGAAATCGATCAGGATTTTCGCTGTCCCAGGATTGGGACCACCCTTGACTCTCGCCACGGTGTTGGGAATGAGCAGGGTTCCATTTCCGATGTCTTGCTCATCGGGGGAGTGGATGGGATAGACAAGCTTCACGCTGAGTCCATTGGCCTGCGCCGCCCAGACATCATCAGCGTCCGTGAGGCCAAGATCCGCCTCGCCACTGGCGACGGCGCGAACGACCCCCGCGTTGCCACTGGGCAACAGTCGAATCTCGTTTTCATGCAAACCCAATAGGAAGGCCTCATAGAACCCGGGCATCTTCTGGTTCCAATACGCCTTCATGGCCCCAAGGTGTCCTCCCGTCGTCCCAAAGCGTGGGTCGGCCATCACGATTCGTCCCTTGAAGGTGTCCCACGTCAGGTTCATCCAGGTGGTCGGCACCATGTCGGGATCGATTCGATCCGGGGCGTAGACGATCACCCGAGGGCGAGCCGCAAATCCGAACCATCGTCTCTGGCCATCGCGGAACTGGACCGGCCAGTCGGCGGTCGAGTCCGAGAGGTGTTCATCGAGAATCCCGTCCCGGGCCAGGGCAATCGTCTGGAATATCTCCGACGACCAGAAAACGTCGGCTTGAGGTTGATCCTTCTCCTGCCTGAGGCGATTGACCAAACCCGTGGTTTTCATCGCCTCGGAATCGCCTACGAATCGTACCGCGATGTTATATTCCTGTTCGAAGGCATCGATGACCTGCCGCGCGATGTATTCATCCGCGGACACGTACATGACGACCTGCTCGACCGGTTCATTGGTCGTCGGCTTGCACGCCCCGAGAATTAATGCCACCAGCGCCACGATGTACGTATGGCACAGTGGGCCGCGACCGATCGCGCTGGTTCCGTGTTTCTGGTGACGCATGATGTGAATCAGTTGCCTGATTCCGGTTTGGCTTCCGTCGTTTCGGATTCCGAGGACGTTGCTTCTTCCTCGTCTTCGACCTGACGCCCCTCGGTGAGTTTCTTCAATTCACCAAAGTAGTGTTTCTGCGTTTCGTGATAGCGACGTGGCAGTTGATCCTCGCTCAAAGCCTCGTCAAATCCCTCGGTCGCTTCCGCGGCGACCTGCTTGAGTTGGACTTTTGATTCCCCGACGGTCACGGGACCATCGAAAAGCATCCGGGCGATGATGTCACCATCCTGCGTCTTGACATTGGCCTTCTTTTGAGAGGTTCCGGTGGGCGTCGGCGCCAGCGGAGCCTTGCCCCCCATGCCCCGGCCTCGACCACCGAACGCTCCCCCCGGCTTCATGGCGAGTCCCTGCCCCATCTTGTTGCACTGCCCTTGGCACATGCTCGACATTGCATTGGCTTCCTGCATCAGCATGGACATCGCTTCCATCTGGCTGAGCTGTGAGCCCATCTTGCTTGCGCCTTGCCCGAACTCTCCGTTCTGTGCGGCCTGAGCCATGCTCTGGCAAGCCTGCCCGAGCCCTTGGCACATCTTGTTGGCGGCTTGTTGAGCCTTCGCCATCTGCATCAACTGTTGCTTCTGCTGCTCGTTGAGGTTGGGATTGTTCTGAATCGCCTGCTGCAGGGCCTGCGGATTGTTGGCGAGCTGCGAATCAAGACCGGCCTTCTTCAGGGCCGCCTCCAGTTTCTCCTGGTTCTCCGAAAGCTTCTTGAGCTGCTCCGCCATCTTGTTGAGCTGCTCCTCAAGCTTCTTCTTCTGCTCCTCGGAGAGCTCGCCCTTTTTCATCTTGGCTTTCAGTTCATCGAGGGCCTCAAGAGCCGCCTTGAAGTTGCCGGACGAAAGTGCATCGGCCAATTCCTTGGCAGGACCGTCTTCGGGAGTCTTCAATTGCCTGAGCGCATCTTCCAGGGAATCGAGCGTCTTGCCTTTTTCACCATTGAGAATCTCATCGAGCTTCTTGTTGAGATCCGTGACCCGCTTGATCGCATTACGCTTGATGTCCTTGGGTGATTGCCTCATCGCGTCCGGATCCAGGCCATCCTTGGTCAGGTCGCCGATGAGATCCGACAGCTCCGAACTGAGTTGAGGCTTTTCCTTGAGCTCCTTGACCAGGTCGTCCATGGTGGTCTTGACTTCCGCCTTCACCTGAGTGACGTTGGCTTCCGCAACTTGCTCCTCACTGCTGAACAAATCAAACGGGGAAAGGAAGGAAGCCATCAGGGCCAGGAGGATGATCATGGGGCTGATCCACCAACCACGAGGCGGTTCCACGACAAATCGCCGACTCACGATCTCGCGAGTCTTCGGATCAGAGGCCGTCTTCACGGCGTCTTCGATCGCGGCTTGGGCAAAAATGTCATCCCGTCCCTGGCAATGCAGGGCCGTCGAAATCTTCTCCCGGAGATGCAGTCGCTCGTCCACCGCCAAGGCCACTTGCAATTCGCTGCGTCGAGTGCGAAACCACAACCACGTGGCGATACCAATCCACACCGCCGCCACCGAGGGGAGAATCCAAGTCCAGGCAAGAAATTCCTGAGCCGGGGCCTTATCGACGATCATCAGGACCAGAATCAAAGCCGTCACAATCACCGCCACTTGATGGGCGTAATTGAGAAAAGCCGTGGTCTCGATTTTTCTTCGTGCAATCGAAAGCAGTTTGCGGATGTCGTCCATTGCTGAAAAATCCTTTGTCACCCCAGCGAGCGACGTTTCGGAGCTCGGATTTGAACTGTTCCCGGGAACAGAACGACCGGGAAAGCGGACCATTAATAGCCGAATCGATCATTTCTCTCACTGAATGATATGATTCAATCGACTCCAGTGCGAAATTTTCGCCGATGAAAGTCCGGAAACCGCCACAAAGGCGAAACTGGTGCCACCAGAAGGCAGGAGAACACCATGTCAGCGACTCGAAGCCGTCCTTATTCCTCAATTGCTTTGGTTCTCATGATTTTCGTCGGTCTGACGAGTGTGGCTTCTGCCCAGAGCGACTCACAACTCCAACGAGAGAATGAGCGACTCCAAGGCCAGGTCAATGACTTGACGCGTCAGATTGATGCCGCCAAACAGCAAGTTTCCGATCTTCAGGAGGAGGTTCGACAACTCCGGGAAGCGATGATGAAGGCGGGGCAGACACCACCCATCACGGATGCGACGCCCCAGGTTTCGGTTGATGAAACCGTACCCAACGCGAGTCCCCGGGCTCTCTTCATGGCCCTCCAGAGTGAGTATCAGGAAACCATGGCCGATCTGGAAATGGGTGAGCCGGGTGATCGACAGAGAATCGCTTACCTCCGCGCCGTGGAGCGTTTCGTCAAATCTTCAACCCGGAAATACAGATCCCGAATAGAGTGGCATGTGAAATTCTTCGAGCGTCCCCAGGAGCGGAATCCCGAAGTACTCAAGATTCGCGCGATTGATCCCCAGACCGGGGTTCAACTGGGAGAACCATTCGAAATCCGCATCAACCGTCAGCATCAGCGAATGCTTGAGGCGATCGAGAAACGAATCAAACCGGATGAAGCGGTGATTCTCCGAGGTGTCCTGACCCCCGCACTTCGACTCAACAAGGATGCCACCGAGTCAGGCCCTTTTAATCGACCGAAGCTGGTGGGCCCGTTTGCCGAGTTCAATTTCAAGGTTGAGCCACAATCATTCCTGACCGTTCAGGAATTCAATGAGGACAAGGCCAAACAACGCGACGCCGGCTGATCCTTGGAATCCAATGAATGAACCCAGCGGCACCGAGTTTTCGGTGCCGCTTTCAATGATGAATCGCCTTGATTTCGTTGTGGCAGCCCCCCCGTTCCAAATCCACGAGTCGGGTGGTGTGAGATGAATCACGGTATGACGATGCTTCATGCCCTCAGGATTGCAACGTCTCGATGA
>JAPULD010000361.1 GCA_027295365.1 Planctomycetota bacterium | reverse complement strand
GCCGTGTTCACCACGTCATATGGGACGGACGCCACGTTGGGGGCGTAATTGGACAAGGGCCTGATGGCGAGGAAGGGATTGACGCGCAACATCGACTTGCACCTTTCTTACTTGGATCGTGATTCCGGTCAAAGGCAACAGTCTAGCCCGGCTCGGGGCGTATGACCCGCCATGGGGTGAGTGATTGTCTTTGGCCTCAGGAGTGTTATTTTCCGCTCAAATCCACCAGACACACTGATTCGCAAGGCGCAATGGTCCGAAGATCCTGGAGTGTCGATGCGTCGGAATGACGCGTCAGGAGGCTGCGTATGAATCTGGCCAATGATATGGACAACCGAAGCGATGGCATTGATCGATGGTGGGAAGGCGGGAAGCAGCCACCCAACCCCTTGCCTTTCGAGCGCCGCCAGCATGAGCGTTGGCCCATGCAGGGGTCGGCCCGAGCCATCCTGCTCGACAGTGACCATTTCGGTCAGGTCTCGCAACTGGCGTTATTGGACTACTCCGCCGGCGGCCTCGGCGCCATCAGCGCTAAACCCATCACCCCGGGGTCCTGTGTGTCCATCGGATTCACCAGTCATGGCTACGCCGCGGAACGGGGCATCGTGGTGAAGTGTGCGCCGTGCGGGCATGGCTATCGGGTCGCGATTCGCTTCGAGCTTCGCCAGGCGGCCTGACGTTCGCATCTTTTTTATGCCAGGTCTGATATTCAGCGCGCGATTATTCGGGCGATTCGGGTTGTTCTATTGGGTTTCGGCAAGCTGTTCCGGTCACACCGATCCACATGCGCAAAGTCCTTTTCGAGACTCGACCATCGTTTGTGAACAGACGATACGGATCGTGTACTTGATCAGCCTCTCCCGCCACGCGTGGCTCGAACCAGTCATGCCTCACCAGGCATGTTCAACGCAAGGCGAAGGAAGGGAACGGATCTGTTCACCAGAGTCAGTCGAGCTTGACGGCCCGGCGACGGATTTTACGAGTCCTGTGTGGGATTCATGAAGGAGTGAGGCGTTCGGAATTCGGGTCAGTTTGAAGGCCCGGCCAAATCAACGCACTTGAGCTCGTCAATCAATCAATCAATCAATCAATCAGTCAGTCAAACAGTCAGTCATTCAAGGAGTTTGGTCTCATGCGTACACATAACTTGGCCCGCAAGGGTTTCACCCTGATCGAAATTTTGATCGTCGTCGTCATTCTCGGCATTCTCGCCGCGATCGTCATTCCCCAGTTCACCGATGCCTCTGACCAGGCCAACGTTGCTTCGATGAAGTCACAGCTTCAGACGCTTCGCAGCCAGATCGAACTGTACCGCGTTCAGGAGCCGGTGCCCTTCGCAACCTTTGATCCTGCGACCGATGGTTGGGTTGACATGATCAATGGCGATTATCTCCGTGACGGTCCCCGGAATCCCATTACCGGTTCAAGCGCGGTTGCTGCCGCGGCCCCCGGTGCTCCCACCACCACGTTAGGTTGGGTGTGGCGATTACGAGTTGGCTCCACGTTGGGACTTTTCAACCTGTATGGTATTGACGAAGACGGCAATGAATTTGACGAGTCTCGCTAAGTCGTCAATTCCGCTTTCAGTACGATTCAAGACATCGGCGTGGAAACGCGCCGATGTCTTTTTCTTGCCTTCCAAGTGATTCTTTCCGATCGAGCCCTGGTTTCGACGGATCGCCTCAACCGGTCGTTGAATTTCGACGACATGGCCTTTGGATGGTGACATGGCCCAGACGGGATGCCGATCGATGATCTTGAAGTGGCGCAATTCTTGCCGATGCCGGGGTGGAGCGACGACTGGTCTGTTGACCATGCTCGCCAGCTTTGGGGCCCTGGGTGCCGCGGCAGTTTTTGTCGGACCTCGTGTAATTCAGGCCGGGTCATCGGAAGTCTCTGAGATCATCACCGCCCGATCCCCAATGCATCAGAAGCAATTTGAGCTATTGACCACCTTGATCGCACGCAGTCAGGCTCTCCTGATGGTGCACGATCGGGGAACCAGGCCCTACGAGGAAATGCTCCTGTGGATGGAAGATCGGCAGTCGCCCGGGACGATGGAGACCTCGGAACTGGCCTTGATCAGCCACAGTCGTATTCTTCAGACCATCACGCTGTATCGATTTGATGCTGAAAACGGCAATACCCCGGAAATTGGCCTGAATTGGCAAGATCCGAAATTTTGCGATGCCTGGCGATCAAATCCTGACGTGGTTGCGACTTCCATAGTGGGGGGAATATCGGACCTGGAACTACTCTATGATCCTTTGATTCAAGGTGGAAGCCCCGCCTTACGGATCACGTTTACCTGGGCCTCGGATACGGCCGATGGCTCTGATAAGGCATCCACACTGGTGGAGGTCAACATACCCAAGACTGGCCGGGAAGGAGATTCCTGATATGCGTGGCAAAAAGTACTTGAATTTCATTTTGACGATCAACGCGATCCTGTTGACGTGTCTTTTGTGGGTGCAGGTTGCGGACAAGGCAATGTTTTCAGAAAGCGCCGAGGCTCAAGTTCGTGATCGTCGTCCTGGGACGCGAAATCCCAACGAGGTCGGACCTCCCACCATCTTTCCCAACGACGCGGATCAGCGTGAGCGGGGGATCGATCAGATGAAGAAGATGAATCAAACGTTGGAGGCACTCAAGAATCATATCGAGAGCGGTGCGCTGAAGGTTGAAGTGAGCAATGCCGACCAATTTGGCGGCTGATCGCGCTCGATGGAATTCGTGGAGGGAGTTTTCATGCGTCGTATCAATCAGCGATCATGTGGCGTTCGTACGGGCTATACGCTCATCGAGTTGCTGATCGTCATCGTCTTGCTGGGCACCGCCGGCGCCATTTTAATCCCTCACCTGACGGGACTGAACAAGCTTGAGGTGCAGGCTGCCGTCAGGACGATCATCTCGGACCTGAGCTTTGCACAGTCTGACGCCCTGGCCAACCAGGAGTTTCGACGCGTGCACTTCTATCCCGACGGGAGCGGATACTGCCTCATTCGCGTCACGAGCGCCGATTTCACGAAGATCTTCGACTACAGCGACGGCGCGCCGGTCGCCGACGCACCGGAGTACATCATCGATCCGTTGGGCGGTTCCGGACTCCTGGAACGATACGTGGTCAATTTTGAAACCGATGATCGATTCAAGTTCGTGAAAATTGAATCAGCGACTCTTGAAGGCGTGGTCATGAACCCCAACGGGACGGACATTACCTACGACGCCCTGGGCGGATCCGTGAGTTCGCCCAGTGTGCCTGGAATCGGAGGAACGATCGTGATCGCTTCCGAAGATCAAAAATATCAGATCACGATCGCCCCATTCACCGGAAAAATCTCCGTCTTGAAGCTGCCCTGATTTTCTCGACCTCCAATTCCGATTCCGAGACACCCTGCGATTCGATCGTGGGGTGTTTTTTTCGTCGAACCGATTTGGTTATCGGTCCAGGTCACATTTATTTCTCCAGTCGGAAGGTCAACTCGGACGTTTATCGGATCGATCAGAACAATGGAATTCGAATCCACCTGGAGAGACCCCCATGATCAAGATGCCGAGGCGATTCTGGACCTGGTTGAATGCGGATCGCAAGCGATTCAGCCTCGCATGCTTACTGACCCTGTTCGGCCTGTTGCTCTGGTCGAGACTGATTCTCGTCTCGAACCTGCCGCGTACAGCCATCGCCGACGACGAACGTGAAGAGGCTCAAGCCACATCCACACATCAGGATCACGATCTTGATCAACCGGCGTCATTGCAGCCGTCCGATAAGCCGAAGGCGGAATCGACTCATGCGGACTTCGGAAATGTTCCGAAAGCGGAGCCCCGGGACCGCATGAATGAGCCGGTCGGGATTGAGCATCGTCCTGAATCGTCTCTCGACGGGCCTCAGCAATGAATAAAGGGGTCCAGGATGCTTGGCTTCGGACAAGGTCTTTTCAGAAATCGTGTCGCAGTTCGAGAAAAGGATATGGAATCAGTTAAGTCCGGAGCTTACTCAGCCGTCATAGATGGAAAGGTTTACCAAGAGGTTTCATGAATCGGACGACCCGTTCTCGGACCTCAGTACGGAGTTGATTGAAAACGGAGTTCAGTCGGTGAATCTGGAGTGACAAGATTGCCGCCTCGAACTGAACAGTATTCGCCCGATCTGGGCGGCATGCGAAAAACCCCCAAGAATCGAGAGACACCGCATCGTGACGGCCATCTCGGGTGACTCAGGAGAAGACGTGATCATGAATGAACGAACAAGACAATTCAGTCGATTCATGCGGACGCTGACCGCGACCGCGTGTGCGGCCGGCGTGATGCTGACGCTGCCTGCCTATGGGCAAGAAGACGAAGGCATCAACGTGAACGACATGGGCACCGTGGACAGCATCGTGGTGCAGGACGCGGATCTGGCCCAGGTGCTGCAGATGCTCTCCATCGAGACGAAGAAGAACATCATTGCCAGCAAGAATGTTTCGGGCACCGTCACCGCAAACCTGTACAACGTGACGTTCTACGAGGCGCTGGACAACATCCTCAAAGTCAATGGCTTCACGTACGTGGAAGAAGGCAACTTCATCTACGTGTACACGATTGCAGAGAAGGAAGCTCTTGACGAGGCGATGCGGAAGACGGTCAGCCGAACGTTCGAGCTCGACTACATCTCCGCCGCCGACGCCCAGCAGATCGTGACGCCCCTCCTCAGCACCGCCGGCCAGCTGTCCTCATTGGGCTCGGTGAACCCCGGCTTCATTCCCACCATCGACGATGGCGGTACGGACGAGTGGGCCTACAACGCCAAACTGGTCGTCAACGACTATCCCGATGTCCTGGAAAGCATAGCGGAGCTGCTCAGCGACGCCGACACGCCGCCCCAGCAGGTGCTGGTGGAAGCGGCCATCCTCGCGACACGACTGACCGAAGACAACGCCTTCGGCATCGACTTCTCGGTGGTCGGCGGCTTCGATTTTGAAGACCTCCTGAACCCCCTGTCCTCCGTGGACGAACTCATCGACGGCATCTTCACGCCTTCGGCGGGCGACCTGACTGTAAACAGTGTCCAGAGTACCGTCGGTGGCACGAGTGGAGCCGGCGGCCTGAAGATCGGCGTCATGTCCAACGACATCTCCGTCTTCATGCGTCTGCTTGACGACGTGAGCGACACCACGGTGATCGCCCGTCCCAAGGTGCTGGCCTTGAACCGCCAGCGAGCCCAGGTGCTCGTCGGTCGCCGCGTCGGTTACCTGTCCACGACCGCGACGCAGACCACGACGACCCAGACCGTCGAGTTCCTCGACACTGGTGTGCAACTTATCTTCCGCCCCTTCATCTCGAGGGACGGCTCGATCCGGATGGAACTCGCGCCCAGCGTTTCGGAAGCCATCCTTCGGGACGTGACCGATTCAACCGGCAACATCGTGACCATTCCCGATGAAGACACGAATGAAATCACCACCAACGTCCGCGTTCAGAGTGGCAAGACCATCGTCTTGGGTGGACTATTCCGCGAATCGACACGCGTTACGAAACGCAATGTTCCGTTCTTTGGAGACATCCCGATCATCGGCGCCGCGTTCAAAGGCCAGGAAGATGTGGTCGATCGGACCGAGATCACCTTCCTGATCACGCCCACGATCGTGAAGGACGATGCCCTGAACCGAATCGGTTCGGAAATGTTGGAAAACATCAATCGAGTCCGAGTCGGCGCCCGGTCGGGTCTGCTGCCCTTCAGCCGCGAAAGCCTGACGGCCAACTACAACATGGACGCCCTGAACGCCTTCAACGATGGCGACACCGAACTGGCGCTCTTCTACATCAACAACTCTTTGAACATGCACAAGAACCAGCCTGACGTCCGTCAGCTTCAGCAGAAGATCACTGGTGCCAAGGTTCGCGAGTATGAGCGAAGCATGCTTCAGAAGATCCTGGAAAAGGAACTTCGTTCCCTTCAGGACAGTTCGAGCAGCTCACGCTTGTTCGAATCTGGACTCGAATCGACGCGTACGGTCGACGCTTCGTCGTCCCTCTCGCAGTCTTTCGATGATCTCTTCTACAACAGTTTCACGCCCCAGGGCTTCTACCTCCATCCCGTCGCCAACGTCGAGACGGATCAGGAGTGAGCGGACTGAAACGGATGACTTGAGTCACTCTGGGAGAGGAATGCCTCGGCGTTCCTCTCCCTTCTTCTCGAGTTCGGGACGATTCCCGGCGTCGGGATTATCGGACGGCTTGAATAATCGGCAAGGCTTGAAGCAAATCTTCACTCCTGACCGAAGCTGAAAAAACCTGTCGGCGAAATGAGCCGACCATACCTTGATACACCCGCGAATCACCCCGCGATGGAGGAATAACCATGAAGCGGCATTTACTGACGACCCTTCCGACCCTTGGTCTTCTGTGCTTGGTAACGGGCTGTAGTGGCCCGACGAAATCAGGTCTCGAAGCCCGTGCAGAAGCGAACACGCGAATTGACACCATCAGTGCGAACATGACGTTCGATCAGGCCGAGCAGGCCTTCCATTCTGGTGATTTCGAGCTCGCGATGCGCCATATCACCTCGGCCCTCGAGCTGTTCCCCGAGGAATCACCCTATCACCTTATGAAAGGGCGAATCTTTCTCGAATCCATGAATCTGGAAGAGGCCTTTCGATCGTTCCAGGCTGCCCAGGAGCATGACCCGGAGAATGCCAAGGCATTCTACTACGCCGGGATCGTGAACCAACGCTGGTCCAACGACGAGCAGGCGTATCAGCAGTACCTGCAGGCCTCGAACCTTGATGAGAACAACGTTCAATACCTGCTCGCGGCCGCCGAGAGCCAGGTCGCCCTTGGTCAGTACCAAGGCGCTTCGAATCTCATCGCCCCACGCATCAAACACTTCGAGCACAACGTTGGCCTGAAGCAACTTCAAGGCGAAATTGCCATGCTCTTGGAGGATCACGGTGCTGCGGTAAGGCACTTTGAAGAGGCCCGCATGCTTGAGCCCGAAGATAACATCCTCCTCGAGGAACTCGCCTGGGCGCAGTACTCCAATGGCGATTACAGCGACTGCATCTCCACGATTGATTCGCTTCAGTCAAGGCTTGACACCGAGCGCGTCGATCTCCTCCGCATCCAGGCCCAGTGCCTGGCCATGCTTGAGCGGTACCAGGAAGCTCATACCGCGTACATCGAACTCAGCAACAAGCAGTATGACGATCCGGACATCTGGGTCGAGCTTGGCACCGTCTGCTGGGAACTCAAGGATTACAATCGACTTCGCCAGTGTGGACAACGACTCGTCTCGCTGAGCCCGGGTCGTCATGAAGGCTACCTGTTGCTGGGCGTTTCTGAAAAGAACGCTGGCGACCGGTCCGAGGCCATTCGCCAACTTCGAGCGGCGTGCGATCGTTCGCATCAGGATGCCATGCCGCACATGCTGCTGGGCCTGATTCTCGAAGACACAGGCTTTATGCGTGAAGCCCTCGCGGCCTACGGCAAGGCGCTCGAGATCGAGCCCGGCAATGCCGAAGCGACGCGGTTCTATTCGCAGTTGCAAGACACGATCCACGTCACGTCCGTTTCGACGGATCGTTGATACGAAAGACGCCTGTGGTCCCCCCCGGTCGCGAATTCCGTTCGCGCCCGGGGGGCGCAGGTTTTGGAGGAGAGCGGGAGAATGAGGGCGGGTAAGATCGCCAGTCTGTTGCTTGCCGGGTTGCTGGGCACGGTTTCCGCAGTGGTGGCCGTGCTGGCGTTGCATTATCAGGGGATCCACGAACGTCTGCACAAGACGAGCGAACTGTTCGAGATCGTCATGATCGCCTTGATCTTGAGTCTGACGATTCTGTTGATTCTCTTTCCGGTGGGGGCGTCGGTCGATCGGGCCGTCAAACGCCTGCAAAAAAACATCGAAGGCGGGGGACCGGGAAAACCGATTCCGGATTCACGATCCGAACCCCGGTGGTTGCAACCGCTCATGGGCGCGTTCGCGGCGGCAGTCGATCGCTTTCAGGAAGAACGTCTTGCGCTCCGCAACGAACTGCAGGATGTTCGGATCCGTCACGACAAGGATGAATCGAGACGACGACACAGTGAAGCGGTGCTGCATGTCCTGCACGACGCCGTGATCGTCACCGATGCGAACAATCATCTGACCATGGCCAACGAAGCGGCGGTCGGCCTGTTGGAACTTGATCCGGAGCGATCATTGCATCGCCCGATCGATGAGGTGATCGGGATACCGGAACTCTGCATGATGATCCGCGACACCTGCAACGCCGGGGAGATTGGCGTGTTGCATCACGAGGAAGTCCAGGTGCCGCTGATTTCCTCGGATCGATCGGGCGGAGCCGTTTCGACAACATCCATTCACGATGCGTGTCTGATCTGTGTCGAGCATCCGAACGACATAGTCGGAGGCGTGGTGACCATCCTGCACGATATGACCAAGGAGCGGGAATTCATCGAGCTCAAGACTGATTTCATCTCCAAGGCAAGCCATGAGTTGCACACGCCCCTGTCCTCGATCCAGGCCTACATCGAGATGCTCATCGATGGCGAGGCCAACAACGACGCTTCGAGACAGGAGTTCTACCGGATCATCTTCGAGGAGGCGGATCGTTTGGGACGTCTCATCGAGAACCTGCTCAACATCTCACGCATCGAGGCGGGCATGACGCAGATCCAACTCGAACACGTCAAGGTGTCGGCTCTGGTTGATCGAGTGCTTGCGGCACAGATGTCCGCGGCGAACGAAAAGAACATCACAATCGACATTCGTCTGCAGAAAAAGGTCGATCACCTGGAAGCAGATCGAGACATGATCTCTCAGGTCCTGCTCAATCTGCTTGACAATGCCATCAAGCACACGCCCGATGGGGGGCGCATCGAACTGCGTATCGAAGAAGACGTCGAGACAAGGCGTACGCGGGTTTCCGTGGTCGACAATGGCCCGGGCATTCCCAAGCAAGCGTTGACTCGCATCTTTGAGAAGTTCTATCGGATCGACACTGACAATCCTGAGTCTCGGGGGGGCGGGCTCGGTCTGACGCTGTGCAAGCACATCGTGGAGACCCTGCACCAGGGAACAATCGGGGTGGAATCCGAACCCGGCCAAGGGGCACGGTTCTGGTTCTCCATACCCCACCATCGCCTTGAAGAAAGGGCTGCGGCATGAGCGACATGACCAATCGAATTCAGCACCGGATTCTCATTGTTGACGATGAGACGCACATCCTGCAGGTACTCTCACTCAAGTTGAGGAATGCAGGCTACGAAGTGCAGACCGCCATGGATGGCGAGGAAGCCCTCGAACTCGTCAACAACAACCCGCCTCATCTCATCATCACCGATTACCAGATGCCTATCCTGACGGGGCTTGAACTGTGCCAAAAGCTGGCCGCCCAGGAGGAGACGGCCCTGATCCCGATTCTGATGCTCACGGCTCGGGGTTACTCGCTCTCCGACAATGATCTGGAGATTGGCAACATCAAGCACGTCGTGCATAAACCCTTCAGTCCAAGGGCGATTCTCGCCATGGTCGAAGCGATGCTCGCCAAGAGCGCTTCGTCCCGAACCGACATCATCGCCGACAAAGCCGCATGAATACACGCGCCGCCCATTCCGAATCAATGCCCTCAGGGGACACCTTGCGTGTGAAATTGCGCATTGTGGGGCTGTTGCTGTTTCCGTGCGATCGAACGGGAACTCTCCTTTCAAACGCCACGAGTGATGGAGATCTCTTGATCGACACATTGAGCGGTTCGGAGTCTTTTCAGCGACTTCTGAAGACGCAAGCTTCTCGCTGGGAAGAACACGAAGACCCCGAAGCGGTTGAAGCGATGCCCGGGATGTGGTTCCTGCCTTTGCCGATCCGGATTCGCAGACGTTGCACTGGGTACAACGTCGTGGTCATTGCCACCCCTGACTTGATCGATTCCCGGGAGTTGGAAGAACTCTGTCGTTCATCGAATGTGGATTTCAAACGAATCAACGTCGAATTGAGTGCCTTGCCACCCGCCCCCACAACCGAGATCGATCGTCTGAGTCGGCTCGTGAGGACGATGTATCACGATCACATCACGATCCGTGGTGACCAGGAAGTGATCGAAAACATCGGGCAGCAACTTGCCGACTCGTACGAGGAAATCAATCTCCTGTACACGATCACCCAAAGCATCACCAAGGTTGACCAGCCGGAACAGTTCGTGGCCATTGCGTGTCGCGAATTGCTGGCCACGCTTCCTTATACATGGATCGGCGTGCAACTGGCTGATGATCCCGATCGACTTAAAAGCCTGAATCAGCGATTCATCGCGACGGGTGATCCGGGGCAGATGCACGAGACCCTGAGCGCCTTGGCTCAGGAACTTCTTAAACAGGCCGAGCCGGATCGCCCCATGATCCTCGAACCTGGTCTCAAGTCTGATCATTCCTATCTGCTCTCGATGGGTCGTACGGTCTTGGCTTTTCCGATTATGCGGGACGGAAAGGCGATCGGACTCCTCATCGCGGGAGGGAAGCAAGGCGCTGATCAAAGGGTATCGTCCTCGGACATCAAGCTTGTCGGGGCCACCGCCAGCCACCTTGCCATCTTCATGGAGAATGCAGCGCTGTACGACGACCTCAGCACCATGTTCATGGGGACGCTCGAAGCCCTGACCAGCGCGATTGACGCGAAGGACCGCTACACCTGCGGTCATTCCCAGCGGGTCGCGTTTCTGTCAAAGCAACTCGCACACGCGGCAGGACTGGATCCCTACACCATCGGGCGTGTGCACGTCGCAGGGCTCGTGCATGACGTCGGAAAGATCGGGGTTCCGGAAATAGTCCTCACCAAACCGGGTCGCCTGACCAAGGAAGAGTTCGATCTCATCAAGAAGCACCCAGAGATCGGCTATCGAATTCTCAAGGACATTCCTCAGCTCTCGGACATTCTCCCTGGAGTCCTGCACCACCATGAGTCCTGGGATGGCCGAGGCTATCCTCATGGTCTCGTGGGTGAGGAAATTCCCCTGATGGGGCGGCTGATCGCCTTGGCCGATTCGTTCGATGCCATGAGTTCGACCCGCACGTATCGCAGCGCGATGACGCGTGAGGAAGTACTGGAAGAGATCGATCGATGTACCGGGACGCAGTTCGATCCGCAACTCGCGCCGATCTTCGTGAGGCTCGATTTCGCGGAGTACGAGCAGATGACGCTTCGGCAGCATGAACGTGATCTGCGAGAAGGCCGGTTTGGCGGGCAAGCGGCTTAGCGTCATCAATCACACGAATGTTCAAGTCAGGATTCACCCGTCACGCCTATGATGCGCGCATGACCGTGACGCAACGTGATTATCAAAGGGTGGCGGAATCACTTCTCGTGGATGGGGATCGTGAAACACGAATGCAGATCCTGGTCTATCCCCTGGGGGATGCTTTCAAGGATCTGGGGTATTGGGGGGTGGGGTTCTATCTTGATCCGCCTGTGGCGAACGACTCTGAACGTATG
>JAPULD010000360.1 GCA_027295365.1 Planctomycetota bacterium | reverse complement strand
GACCCAGGGCCACTTCAGTTGTGTTGTAAAACTGTGATAAATTCCCTAGCTCAACAACATCTTGCATCGAAGCGAATCCAAGTCATCTCGTCTGATAATAAAGAACAGCCCCGGCACATGGGCCGGGGCTGATGAAACGGTCTTCTTATCGGACTGGAGATTAGCCGAGAAGCGCTAACACATTCTGCGCAGAAGTGTTTGCGAGGGCCAACACGGACGTGCCCGCCTGGGAAAGGATCTGGGCTCTCGTCAGTTTGGCGGTTTCGGAGGCGAAATCAGCATCTCGAATCTTGGATTCCGCTGCCGTGATGTTCTCAAGCCCAACCTGCAATGATCGAATGTTCGTCTGGATGGTGTTTCGCTCAAACGCGCCCAGACGACCACGAAGGACCGAAATGTCGTTTATTGCGCTTTCGAGTACATCCGATGCCTGCTGCGAACGACCATCGACCAGTGAATTGTCTCCTCCGGTCTTGATGGAGTTCAGGAAATACTGTGCGTTCCCGATCAGGGTTGATCCCAGCCGACTCGCGCCAATCGAGTTGACGCCGAAATTGACTTGCTGCGTCTCGTTTACAGTCGGCCCGAGTTGGAATTCCGCCCCGCCTCCAGTGATATAAAACGAAGTGGACGTACCGGACACGGTGGTGGCAAAGGCATCGGAAAGCTGAAGCTCCAAGGCCAAGGATGGCGTGTTGAGCTTGGCGATCACGCCTTTTCCGGACGCAATGGTCCCGTTGATCATTGCGATCACATCGCGACCGCTATCTCGGGTCTTGACCGTTGCGGTCCCCTTGTCGTCATACAGGTTGAAAAACGTGCCGCCGGTGCTGATCCGCTTCACTGAGATGAAGGAATCCGAGCCGTACGATCGGGAATTGAAGACCAGCCCGCTGGTGTCGTCGGCTCCGTTATATAAGGATGCGCTGACGCCGGTGGAATCGTTGAGCGTGTTGATTGCCTTCACCACGGACGAAACCTGTGTTCCGGAGGCAAAGGAGAGGATCTGGACGCCTTCCTTGCCTGCGATTTCCAAAGTGACGCTGCTGGTGAGTGTCCCCGTGATCGCGGAGAGGAAGAGGGTGGCGGTCTGGGCCGAAGCGATCACTTCCACATCCAGCTGGATATTGCTGTTGTTGCCGAATTGAGCACCGTGGATGTCGGCATTGATGATGTTCGAGTTGTTGATCCCGCTGGTGAGGTACTCAAGCGACCCGTCCAATAACCTCAATCCGGCAAAACTCGCCGTGTTCGAGATACGGGTGATCGATTCAATCGCACTGTCGACCTGGAGTTGGTTCGCCTCGATCTCATCCTGGCTGATGCCGCCGGTGTTGGCGGATTGAATGATGAGGCTCTTGACCGAGTTGAGCAGGTCGTTCACCTCGGCAAGGTAACCTTCCATGGTGGCAATCACCGAGCTGGTCCGCTCCGAGTTGTCGATCGCCTGATCGATGCCTTTCAGTTCGCTGCGCAATCGCTCCGAGACGATCAGGCCGGCGGGATCATCGGCGCCGCGATTGATGCGGAGCCCCGTGGAAAGCCGTTGGAGCCTCATCCGGAGATCATTGTCCGTCCGTTGAAGATTGTGTTGGGCCAGTAATGAAGAAACGTTCGTATTGATGCGAGCCATGACAATCCTCCTTGATTGAATCTAGCTCGAAGATTGAGTGTCCCGACGATCCGTCGTCGGAAACGGGTCAGGCGCTTTCTTTGCGCCGTGATGAATCCTGCAGTTTAACCCGCCCTGCAGCAGGAATCGAAGCTGATGGTTTCTGAGTTCCGGACATCGAGGATGAAGCGTTCGGTAACTCGGAGTTGGACAAATGGGCCGCCTCCTCGTTTTCACGCTTGATCGCATCGTAGACTTCCTTGCGATGGACGGCGATATGCGATGGGGCTTTGATGCCGAGTCGTACTTTATCTCCCCGAATATCCACAACGGTCAACTCAATGTCGTTGCCGATCATGATTGTCTCGTCACGCTGACGTGAAAGCACCAACATCCGACGACTCCTTCCTTGGAGTTGTGGTCGGCTCCGCCCACGGCGGACGACCTTTGGACCAGGGCCTCCGTGCCCTGGGGTCAGCCTATTTCAACCCGTGTCCCGGAGGACCCGGGTATTCATTCCGACGCCACGAACCGATCAAGCGGTTGCAACCTGGGCGCTCTCGCCAAGTTGGACGATCTCGTGGCGTGTGGTCCATTTCTTTTCCGCCAGGACCAGTTGAACGCCCTGATAGTTGTCAAGGTTCACCACAAGCGGTCCCTGGAGATTGCCGGTCAGTGAGCGATCGTACTTGTTCACGATCACGAGTACTTGGGCGGTCTCCAGCGAGCCGAGTTGGAGTTCATCCATCTGCTCCCGCCGAATGGTCGCCTGGTAATTCGCCACCCACAGGCTGGGATCCGTGACGACAAACGCCAACTCAGGCGATTCGATCGACTGCAGCCAGAAAAAGACGCCATCGTCATCGGGCTGTAGCAGCACATAGCGGCGGTAACTGGAAAAACCCAGCAACCCCGCCTCAAAGTTGATGATTCTATTCTGGTCGATCTCGACCATTCCAAAGCGGGTCGTCTGGACGTTCATCGGAACGCTCCCGTCGTGCGGCTTTCCATCCATGGTTCGTCCGCCCTCAACTCCAAGGGCGCGACCTCCGGTCGTCGTGTCGTCGATCCAGCCACATGATCGACGCTACGTATTGCCTGCCTATCTGAGAAAATCCAGCAGGGTTAATGTCGAAATCTGGCTCGCCGACGCCAAGCCTGCCTGCAATTGTTGTTGCAAAGACGAGAAGCGAATGGCGGCTTCCGTGTAATCCAGATCTTGAACTTGACTCTTCAAGGCCATATCCTGTATTCGAAGGTCTTCTACGCGGAGGGTCGTATCCGCGACTCGGCGACTTCGGATGCCGATATCCGCACGGGCTTCCGTGACCCGCAAAATATCCTCTTCAATCTTTCCCGTAGCAATCTCGATGCCATTCTCGTCATTCGCCTCCAACGCATCGCGAAGGGCGATCAGATGCGAGAACACACTTTCCACGGCAACAGTTGCGCGATCTTCTCCGATCATGTTTGCGCTTGAAGTACTCCCGAGAATCCCCAGGTGTTCTGCGGCGTGCGATCCATTGAGACCGGTGACCGAGAACATGCCTCCCCCGCCAGTATTGTCAAGCAGTTCCAGGCCATTGCCGGTCCCGGTGAGCCGGACGAAGAACGTACTGCCCGGGCCGGTGCCTCCGAATCCCGCGGCCGAGGCGGCTCCATTGATGCTAGTGATGACGTCAGCGACTGTCGTGGCCCCCGAGAGATCGACATCAAACGTCGACCCATCTCGCAACGTAATATTGAAATCCAGATCACGAGTAGGATCGGGCATTCCCGAAATCGGATCGACGCGGCCAGAAACGATATCGACGCCGCGTCCATCGTTGAAATCCGTCAAGAGCGTCGTATCTGTGAAGGATCGGATACCGAGTTGATCTGCCGTGGATGATCCACCGACCGGACCGATGCTTAATGAGGCCCCAGAGACTTCATTGATGACATTGATCCGATCCCCCGTCTCCGCGATCTCGACGCGGACGCCAAGGCCGCTCGCTCTGAACGCATTCTGTATGTCCTGAATGTTTTGAGCCCCGGAGAGATCAACATCCCGTATTTGACCGGCGCTGCTCAAACGAACCGTTCCCAATGGCACTGAGACGCCAGTGAGATCCGCAAGCTTCGTCAACTCAGTCAGACGAGGATCGACATCGGCGCCAAAGACGCCAGATCCCACCACGAACGAAGGAGTCAATCCAAGATCCGCCACGGTGGTGCCGCCGGCGGGATCGCTGAATCGAATCGTGGTGGAATTTCCGATGACTTGAAACGTATCACCGGTTGACGCGATGACGAGAGTCGCCCCGGCATCAATTGTCTGCATGGCCGTCTGCAAGGAATCAATTGCGTCTTGCACGGTATGCGCGTTGGTGAGATCGGCGGATACCAATGTTCCCCCGACGTTGATTTCCACGGTCCCGGGATTGACGCCAAATCCGCGTGCCCCGTTGAGATCAAGCAATCGGGTGGAGGGGATCATGCCTGGATTCAGGTCCTTGGATCCCTGGATGCGAGTGCTCAGTGAGCCGAACGCCTGCGAAGCGGACATCGTAATCGCGACGGGCTTGCTCAAGCCGAAATCGGCGGTCAGGCCTTTGCCTTCCCCGTTGTATTGCAACCCACCCAGGAGTTCCGTGATCGGGGGTTTGGTCGTGCGATTTCCCCCAAAGAAATAGATGTCCTGATATTGGCGATTGGAGATCGACATCAGGTTCTCAAGCATGGCGTTGATCACCTTGGCTTGATTGGATCGCGTCTGCGCATCCGACCCGAGCCCGATCTGGCTGAGAGCGATTCCCTTGGCCTCGATCAACTCGTCGTTCGCGTCGGCCAGCGCCGCATCGATGTTGTTCAACATTGCATCACTGTGCGAGAGGTTTCGCAACCGCTGCGTCCGGCGCTCGATGACGTCGTCGAGCACGCTGATCGTGCTCGCGGCCACCGAATCGTCGGAAGGCCGGTTGAGAGCCAATCCCGAGGAAAGCTGGATCTGGGTGCGCAGGATTTCGCTCGAAGTACGATTCAATGAACCAACGATGATCTGCGAGATCAAGGCGTTGGGAACTCGAGCCAGGTTGGAGGGAATGCTGCTCATGGTTTCTTCAACTCATTGCGAAGGGTATTCATACGATGCTCAGGAGGGTCTGGAGCATTTCATCGATCGTCTGGATAAACCTCGCCCCGGCCTGGAACTGCCTTTGAAACGTCAACATGTTGATCGCTTCCTCGTCGATCGAAACGCCCGACACCGCCTGCACCTGGGCCGAGAGGCTGGCCTTGATGAGCCCTGTCGATTCGACGGCTCGGTTGGCCGCGTTGGTCTTGACCGCCAGGTCGTTGACGGAATTGTTCCAGAATTCCCGCAAGCTCGAACCGTTCAGATCCTGTGCGCCAAGATCCTGCAGATCAGCGATCGCCAGAGCCGTGTCGTTGGAACCTGCGATGTGCTGACTGGCCGCGGCCAGCAGTCTCGGATTGTCGCGCAGTCGCTGGTTGACCTCGATGCTCGTGGCATCGGATCCGGTGAAGAACGTATTGAGACCGAGGGCGGCCAGCGCCCCGCTCGTGTCATCCGAGAAACTTATTTTCGCCCCGGCCGCCGCGGTGAGAACGAGTTGATTCGCCGCTCCCTTGCTCGCGGTGACGCTTGGCACGCCCACGACGACATTGATCTCGTTGATCAGGTCGTCGAGGCTCAGGTCGTTGCCATCAATATCGATCCGGTGCGTCGTGCGCTGCCCCGTCGCGTCGTCGGTGACGTGGATGAAGAAGCTCCCGTTGTCGATCTTGTAGGGCAACCCCGTCAGGTTTGAATTCAGACTCACTGTGGAGTCGAGGATCGAATAGCTGCCCTTGACCGACGAAAACCCGGTGCTGCCCTGCCCCTGGGAATGCACGCGATTGACCTGGAAGATCAACTGTGAGGTGAAGACGTCAAGATCGTCGAGCACCGGCGTTACCGTCGTGTCCCGCTGGTTCATCAACGCCCCGAGTTCGCCGGTCTTGGCGTTGATGAAGGAACCGTCGGCCGCAATTCGAAGCGAGACGGAGGGCTCGCCATCGATGATCTCCCGGCGGAGTTCGACGCCACGCACGTCGGTGGCGATCAGTACCGGCATCGATCCCACGAGCAGGTTGATCGACCCGTTGGGCTGGTCGATCTGGGTGACATCAATGAATTTCGCCAGCTCATCGACGAGCAGGTCGCGCTGATCGCGCAGGGCATTCTCTTGCCCCCCCGACGCTTCACTGACGGCAATGTTGCCATTGATCTGGCCAATCTGGTTCAGCAGATCGTTGATTTTCGACACGCCTGCGCCAAGCGCACGATCGATCTGGTCGCGTACGTCGTTGTAATCACCCTTGAGATCCTGGAGCCGACCTGCGAGGGTCTGCCCCTGCTGGATCACGAGCGAGCGAATGGCGTTGTCATCGGGATCGTTGGCCAACTCGGAGAAGCTGTTGAAGAATTCGCTCAGCAGGCTCGAAATATCGTTGTCCGTCAGTTCGTTCTGGATGGTCTCGATCGCGATGAGGAAACGCTGATCGATGAGGGCGGAATTCTGATCGCCGATCGCGTTGCGCATTCTCGCCTGGAGGGCTGAATCGTATTCACGCTTCACGGACTGGAGGTTGACGCCACGCCCCACGAACTGGCCATTGCCGATGTATTCCCCCCGTACGGGCGCAAGGTTCACCGATCGACGGTGGAACCCGGGAGTTGCCGCATTGGCCATGTTGTTGCCTGCGACCTGCAACGCCGCCTGGCTCGCGGTCAGGGTCGATCGACCGATTTGTAATGCGCCGGTGAGACTCATGGTCAGCTCCGTACATCCACGCTGAATTCAAGCTGCGCCCCCATGGCGACTCGTCCCTTCTGCTCGTAGACTCCCGCCCCGCTGAGGGCGGAGCGTACCGTCTGGAGGATGCCGATCATGTGATGGTTCAGCGACTCCATGGCATCGCGCACGACGGAACTCTCTTGCCGAACCTTCTTCACCTGCTCGAGAAGGATCTCCCGCATGTCAAGCAACTCTCGAGCTTGGGATTCGTTCAGATAACCCGCGAGACTTTTGATGGACAGAGGCTCCTGGGCGTCCGGTTCAATGGCCTGCGTCAGCGAACCGACCATGACCAGCCTCGCTTTTTCGAGGTCTCCAAGTTGCTGGAGCAGATCATTCTCCTCTTCGCAGATGCCCGCCACGGAATCGATCCGCGATTCGCTGATGGCCTGACGCTTGGACTTGATGCAGACTTCCATCCGAAGCTGCAAGGCATGCTGGGCTCTCAGGTTCTTCAGGAGATGGGGAAGCGCCGACTCCATGATGTTGTTTAATCGAGTGATTTTGGGATCAGGCATGAGTCACCTCCCGGGTCATGCTGGCGGAATTCGCGTTCGACAAGCCGTATTGCCGGGCCAGCCGATCCACGATGACATCGATGATTGGAAAGTTCGCTGATTTCGTGATCTCATCGGCGAAGTGCTGATCGAGGATGGGGCCGAAGCGTTTCTCCGCCGTGCCGGGGGTAAAGGGCCCCGCGCCCATGGTCGATTCTCGCAACGTTTTCAACGCCGGAAGCACAAGCGAAGAAGAGACGAGTTGCTCGACGGATTCCCGGACCGCCTGGAGATCCTGCTCACCTTTGGTGTTTTGCATCACGTTCGCAAAGGCTCCCTGCCCCGCGATTGGCGAATCATTGAGCACGCGATTCGAATGGGTACTCATCGCCGGTAGAAGTGAATTATTCAGATGTGGTGCAGAGACATTCATTCGTGGACGATCTCCGCATACAGCGCCCCGGTGCGCTTGAGTTCATAGATGATGGCGATCTGATCCTGTGTGGAAACGTTGAGTCGATCAAACGCGTTGAGCAAGGTGATGAGCTGGGTCGAATTCCGGGTCAGCCCATCGGTTGTGTCGAATCCCGCCCAACGGGTCGTCTTCATGACCGGATTCTGGGGGGAAGGCGTCAGTTCGGGCGAAATCGTAGTGATTGACAGCCCTTGATGCGTTACCGCGACCGGTCCGATCTGCACGGATCCCGTGACTGCGATGATGCCCTGCTTCTCGTTGATCACAATTCTCGCCTTGGACTGGATCAGCGAGGAATCGATCGGGATGGTCATGAGAGCCGCGATGAAGGAGGCCGGTCCCTTGCGATCCGCTCGTGGCAACTGAACTCGAATGTTCTTCGCATCGATGACCTGGGCCAGATCGGCATAGCCCTCGATGAGGAACTCGTCGTTGATTGCATCGGCAATCGTCGTCGCCACCGGAAAACCGGCGTACACGTCATTCAGGACCAACTCGATGATGCCGCCCGGACCGACGGGGTTGGTGCGAATGTCCTTGAGCATCTGCCCACCATCGCGAAC
>JAPULD010000036.1 GCA_027295365.1 Planctomycetota bacterium | reverse complement strand
CATCCCCAGGGGCAGTTTGCCTGGCTTCGGCCTTCCCTCAGTATCCCAACCAAGTTGGTATTGCTGAATTCTGGTCAGTCCAAATTCGGGTGAAAGGATCGCTTGCACACGGGTCTGCAGACGTATGTCAAGCGTGGTACGCAGATCGCCGCCCGGGATGGCTTCCGTAATTGTCTTGAGCCCCGTCTCGAGGTTTTTTCTGACCATCCCCCGATGGCCCCTCAGGTGATCCTCGTAGGATCGTTCGAGGCCACGTGAGCCCACGACGTCATTTTCCCGATAGCCTCCCAAATCTACCTTGTCATTGTCGAGCCGGAAGGGACGGCGTTTGACATCTTCGGCCCAGACATTGTCTCGAACCGCCCCCACCAGATGATCCGCGACCCCGATCAGTCGGAGTCTCTGGGTCGTGTCGGATCGAATCGGCTCGGGAAGGCTGCCCCGATGCAGATCCGCGCGATTGTCACTCCACGGATACTCGCGCCGAATGGTGCTCGAAACCTCCACGATTCCCGGGACCTCGACCGCCAGGCGACGAAAGCGAAACGCGACCTCATCGGTGACGTTTTCCAGAATCACATGAGCCCGTTTTTGCTCACGAACGGGTTCGTATTTCGTTTCCTCGTACCCCAATTTCTGACTGGCCAGCAGACGCTTGGCCTGATGATCCGCGGCGATTCTTTCCACGCGTCGAACGATATCGTCTTTCCGGTCCACCAATTCATCTTCATCAAGTTCCCCCAGTGACATGATCATGTACCAGAGCCTCTCAAGGTGAGCTTCCCATTCAGGTTGCCTTGCTTCCGCCGCCTCGAATCGCTGCTCGGAATTCATCTCGTTCCAGGCTTCGCGGCCCAGTTCTTTTCTTGCCTGTCGCTCCGCCTTTCGACCCGGCCATTGTCCCGTGATGACGTTGTATTGAACCGCCACGTTGTAGGAAGGACGATCCCAGGCCAAGATATTGTTGTTGCGATCGAGAATCCGCCCCCGATACGTGGGCAGGTAATCGCTCTGGGACAAACGAGATTCGGCTTCCCCAAGCCACTTGTCCCTTTCGACGATGGTCAGACGGACAAGCTGGGCTCCGAGCAGCATGACAATCGCGACCATGCAGCATAGAAGCAGCAGCAATCGTCGGTGAAACATGCTTGGAATGAAGCGATTCTTGTCCATTCTTTTCCGTTTGCCTGATCAAGGATTCCTAGTAAGGACTTCGTCCGCCTGGGGCTTTTTGCACGACAACCGAGACAACGATTACGCGACGATCCAAGATGGGTCCAGGAGCCCGGAACCCATGAATCAAGGTTCATTGAACCGAAAATCCTTGTCCCGTCAGACATTGAACAGGAAATGCACGATGTCACCATCCTGCATCGTGTAGTTCTTGCCCTCGCTGCGAAGCTTGCCGGCATCGCGAATGGCCTTTTCTGTCTTGTATTGAATGAGATCATCGAGCCCATAGCATTCGGCCCTGATGAATCCTCGCTCAATATCGGAATGGATCGCCCCCGCAGCCTCTCGAGCCGAGGCCCCGGCGTGGATGGCCCAGGAACGGACTTCCTTCTCACCGGCGGTGTAAAAATTCGAAAGCCCCAACAAAATCATGGCAGCCCGGGCCAGAGGCCCGATCGCGGGTTCACTGAGCCCCATTGATTCCAACATCTCGAGCCGATCGGCCGGGTCCAATTCCGACAACTCCGATTCCAGCTTGGTGCAGACTGACACTGATTGACCGCCCGAAGCCTGGGCATGATCGCGAACCGCAGCGGCATGCTCCGATTTTCCATCCAGATCGTCTTCAGCCACATTGGCCACATAAAGCACTGGTTTTGCGCTGATAAAGCCATAACTTCGAAGGATTTTCTGCTCCGATTCACTCCAATCCCCCTTGAGACGGATGGGCGTGCCTTCATCGAGTAACACAGAAACCGACTCGAGCACGGCTACACGCTCCTTCGCGTCCTTGTCTCCCGTTCGCGCAGTGCGGGCGGCCTTGTTCTGGGCCCCTTCGGCGACCACAAGATCAGCAAGGATCAATTCCGTCTCCATCTTGTCGATATCACCCGGAACATCGATCCCCATCCCATCATCGAAGCATCGAACGACCTGGCAGACGGTATCGACCTGCCTGACATGTTCGAGGAAGCCACTGATCTTCTTGGCATCGCTGCCGGGCGGTACGCCAGGAATATCCACGAGCCTGATGGTGGCGGGAATGATCTTCTCGGGGGGAATGAACTGTGCGATCTTCTCAAGCCGCGGATCGGGGATATTCGCCATTCCGACGTGAGGCTTGTCCCCGAAACCAGCGGCCTGCTGGCCGGTCAACGCATTGAATAGGGTGGTCTTGCCGCACGAGGGCAGTCCAACGAGTCCGACATCCATAGGGAGAACGCTCCGAATCGGGGGGAGTCATGAAATGAAAGATGAAGATAGTAGCACCTGGATCGGGCGTCGAAGCAACGAATGACGTGGGGCTTGAATCGACATGAGTGGATTCATAATTTTACCCATCTTCTCAAGAATGAATGATTGAGCAATTATTTCAAAAAGAAAAGAATTCGATTCTCGAAAATACGCATAAATCGTGGCATGTATCTGGTAATGCAGTTCAGCTTTCGTCATACTCCATCACGTAGAGATGATCACGTGAGGGGTTCGGTTTCAGAGGCTTACCCTAGTCCGTGATTCACTTGCCAAACAGTGACGGATAGGGAAGGAAGGTCTTTTGAAACTCCAAATGAAAATCAGCCTGGCCATGGCTACAGGTCTGGCCATCACAGGATCGGCGCAAGCCGGCTTCACGACCGTCGTTGCGCCCACCGCGGCCGGTGAAATCGGCCACGCCGCGATCTTCGATGGCGTGTATGGAGGCAGCTTCAGCGCCAGCGGCTTGAATTTCACAAACGGCTCCATCACCGCGACCCGCATCCACGACTTCGACAGCGGAGGTGGCCATTCCGGTTCCCTCAACCTTCTGGCGTCTTCCGACGTTGGGGCCAACGATCAGGTCTGGCACGATGGCATCGCCAACCTCCAGGCCGTGGCTCGGTACGCCGGCTACAGCCAGGATTTTGGTTACTACCAGGGCTCTGACAATCCCGGCACGGGCTTCACTAGCGGTACGCTCCTGTCCTTGGTAACCAATCCGTTCCTGGGCGAAGGACCAACCTCCAGTCCCACCAATATCGTGGGCGACTGGCGTTGGGGCCGGGACGGCACCACGACCAATTCCTCGCTTCACAGTGACAACGTCGATGGTCTTGACCACATGGTGACGTACATGATCACCGGGGCCGGCCTTGCCGCTCTCGGGTATGACGCCGATGCAACCATCTGGATGATCTTCTTCGACGATCAGGAATGGCCCGACACGGATCGTGACTTCAACGACCTTGCGGTTGAGATCGTCGCGAGGGCCATTCCCATCCCCGCCCCGGTGATGTTGGCCGGTCTCGGCCTGTTGGGACTCGGATTGTCCAGGCGCAGGCTGGCGGCTTCGATCTCCTGATCGACTCCTGGCCTCACTTGTAGAACTTGCCCCCGCTCTTGAAGTACTTGGCCCACTCGTTGGTGGCGACCTTGCCCCGACGATTGGACGCGTGCGTGATCCATCCGGTGGTCTGGATTCTCCATTCCGGAAGAATCGAGTATCCTATCGCCACCATGACATCGCCCTTGTCACCTGAAAAACTGATTCGATTCGTTCGCAACGGGACCACGTTGTTCGGGGTGCTCCAGACCACGACGATGATGTCCGAGGAATCGCCGATTATCGGGGATGCAGTGCTTGATGAGCTCAATCGAACCGGCGATGGCCTGCAAGACGTGGTCCTCGACCTGCAGGGCGTGCAGACCATTAACAGCGCAACCCTGGGGATGATGTTCACCATTCACGCAACGGTGCTTCAATACGGATTCGAATTCCATCTCGTGAACGCCTCTGAATTCATCCGCAGTCTACTCACCTCAACGAAAGCCGACAGCGTCTTCAAGGTGCACGACTCGGAAGAGGACTTGATGGCCGCCTTGAAGGCTTGATCAGTTATTCAAGAATCCGGATGACCCTGGATTTCTTCTTCTTGAAGAGGGCGATACTCCCCCCATCGCACGGGCCGATTGATGGCAGGCACCAGGCGCGAAAGATAGTCCTCGTGAGGGATCTCGTAGCAGCCGAACTGATCGAGATGTGGATTCCAGAACTGCGTATCGAGCAGTTCGAAGCCTTGATGCCGCATCCAGCGGACTAATTGGACAAGACACGCCTTGCTGGCATTGGTGCCGCCCTTGTCAGGGTAGATGAACATGGATTCGCCAAAGAACGCGGCCCCGATGTGCACGCCATAAAGACCTCCGACCAGAACTCCATCCCGCCGGGCTTCCATGGAATGGGCATAGCCTTGTCGATGCAGATCGAGATAGGCTTGGATGAGCGTCTCGTTGATCCAACGGCCTTCGCGATCCGGATCGGCACAAGCCCTGATGACGGCCTCAAAATCTGTATCGCTTGATATGTCGAAATCCCCCCGCTTGAGAAACCTGGCCAGCGAATCCCTGACAAGAAAACCATCCAGGGGCAAGATCCCCCGGGGATCCGGGCTGTACCAGTCGATACGATCCGTTTCCGGATCCGCCATGGGAAAGATCCCCTGTCGATAGGCCCAGAGCAGCAATTCGGCATTGGGCTGATTGGGATCGAAGGATGACGGATCGAACGATTTCATTGTGGACGGTGTGGGCGAATTCCGGAAGTTTGTGATGACTCGTCAGATTCGCTCTCGAAATGATACGATCGTCTCCTACATTTGTCAGAGGCTGTCGCTGACTCGAATCCACTTGAATTGAGGATTGTTCAAAGATGAAGTACCGACGATTAGGTATGTGGGGCTTGAAACTCTCGGAAATTGGCTACGGATCGTGGCTCACGCTCAATCAGGGTGACCAGGAACTCGCCAAGACGTTGAACCGCACGGCTTATGAAAATGGCATCAATTTCTTCGACACCGCCAACGTGTACGGCCGGGGTCAGACGGAAGTCCTCGTCGGCCAAGCCCTCAAACCTTTCCGACGTGACACGTTTGTGCTGGCAACCAAGGTTTTCTGGCCCTTTCAGACCGATTGGCCCTTCCCCGAGGCGAACGACAGAGGCCTCAGCCGCAAGCACATCTTCGAGCAATGCCACGCTTCCCTGAAACGCCTGGACGTCGATTACATCGACCTGTATCAATGTCACCGTTACGACGAGAACACGCCGCTATGTGAGACATGTCGCGCGATGAGTGACTTGGTCGTTCAGGGCAAGACACTGTATTGGGGCGTCAGTGAATGGACGGGCGACAAGATTGCCGAAGCCGTCGAGATTTGTGATGAACATGGCTGGCATCGCCCTGTCTCGAACCAACCGCTATACAACATGCTGGAGCGACATTGGGAGTCCGAATGCCTGCCCATGTGTGAACGACTTGGGCTTGGCATCGTGAACTTCTCGCCCTTGGCCGAAGGGTTGTTGACGGGCAAATACGTGGATGGAATCCCCGAGGGCAGTCGCGCCGCGGACGAAAAGGTAGGCCAGTTCATCAAGCCTCGTATGACTGAGGAAAACCAGGACATCGTGCGGAAGCTGAAAGAAGTCGCGGACGGTATGGGAACTCCCCTTTCCAACCTCGCCCTGGCGTGGTGCCTGGCGCGATCAGGCCTGACCAGCGTGATCGTGGGAGCAAGCAAGACCGAACAGATCGTGGAGAATGTCAAGGCGTGCGACCTGAATCTCACGGACGAGATCATGGAGCGTATCAACGCGATTCTGGGAGGATAAGCGGTGAAAGTCGCATATGGTCACTCGCACACGATTTCACGGTTCGTTGAATCCGATCAAGAGTGGAACATCTTCAGGTAAACCCGATATAACCACGTAAACCAAGTGTGGACCAACTTGCCTGGAGTCTGAAATGCGTTCGACGCTCTGTGCCATCCTTGTTCTCGTCGGCCTGTCATTGATCGCCGCCTCCAATGGCAGGAGGGAATCGGCGTCCGATGCTCATTTGGTCGTCAAAGGCATGACCGTCTCCTGCTCCGGTTCCGGGAGGATCTGGGGCACCGACGCGATGGTCGATTGCATGGCGGAGCTCAAGGACCTGGGGGTCAACTGGATCGCCATTCATCCCTATGCGGGAATCGACGCCGATGGAACCGTGGGAGGATCCAGGCTCGATCGCATGTATGGCGATGATGTTTCCTGGCTGACCCGCCCCATCGAGGAGGCCCACCGCTTGGGGATGAAGATCATGATCAAGCCCCACATCGCCTACTGGGGTTCGAAGTTTTCCTGGCGGGGCGTAATCAAGTTCGACACCGAGGAGCAGTGGGATCGTTTTTTTCGTACCTATGAAGTCTGGATTACGAGAGTGGCCCAACTCAGCAAGGACGCCGACGCGTTCGCCGTCGGCACGGAACTCGACGCGACGGTGCATCACGAATCCGAATGGCGCACGATCATCGACGCGGTTCGCAGGAAGACCGAAGCCCCACTCACCTACTCCGCCAATTGGGATTCCTACCAGCGGGTGAATTTCTGGGATGCCCTGGACGTGATCGGCGTGCAGTCTTACTTCCCGCTGGTCGATCATGAAAACCTGCCCACGACTCAAGAACTGGATGAAGGCTGGCAACGCGTGTTGACGTCGCTCAAGAGCTACGCCAAGCGTTACGACAAGAAGATCATTCTCGCGGAGTTGGGATACAACAATTCCTCGCGTGCGGCTCGACAACCCTGGGACTACAAGACTGGAGGCCCCAATGCCGAAGAAATCCAGCGTCGCTGCATGAACGCCGCGCTCAAGGCACTGGAGAATGACGACACCATCGTGGGGGCGTTTCTCTGGAAATGGTTCCCAAGGTCTCGAAGAGGGGGAAGCAACTTCATCATGTCCTCCCCTTCGATGCGCCAGGTCATCGCGAAACATTGGCGCGTTGATGAGAAGCCGGCGTTCGGGGAATGATCCCGACGAACGCTTCCAATGTGATCACGTAAGACTAGATTTCTGGGGGCTCCCAACCTTCATCCTTTGCCTCGGCCATCACGCGATCGAGTCGCCTGACGATCGGATTCGTACCACGATTGGCCGATTTGGATCGACGACTTGACGATTCGGGGGACTCCATCGGAAACAACTGACGACACTCCCCCAGAAGTCGAGCCAATGGCTTGAGTTGACGCTTCTGAGTCATGGTCGCGGAGATCCAACCTGACTTGTGCCACTTGCCAAATTCGAATGGGCCGACCCACGAATATCGCTCAACCATCTCGACGGATTGCTCCTTGGGCAGCTTGAAAACGACATTGATCGCGTCCCGGGTCTTGGTCAGCGATACAAAAGCCAGCAATTTTGGTTTCTTGAGCGACCCGTTCGCGCCGGGCAATTTGTAGGCCCTCCCTCCCCATTGAGGGGTGGAGAAGACATCCGGTAGGCCATTGAGTATCAAGGCGATATCGCCCATCAGGTCGTTGATTCGAGGCATGGGAGAAGTATTGTAGGTCTGAGGTGGGGTATGTTGCGGATCTTGATTCTTGACCCCCGGGTGGGACCACCTACAATCCGCTCGTTCCCCATTGGGGGGCCGTTGGTGACGATTGATCTCTGAGTATCAAGAGGCGCCACATGGGGTGCCGTTTCGCGGCTACGAGGCACTCCCGCCCCGGAGAACTTTTGCCGCGGCAGAGGCACCGGCCACGCGCCCGCTGAAACCCGCGTCTGATTTTCGGTTCAGTAGGATTGGTGCCTCGGGCATTCCCATGGCGATAGACTACTCGTCGTCGCACCCATTGGCCCGTGGTGTAATCGGTAACACACCTGTTTTTGGTACAGGCATTCCAAGTTCAAGTCTTGGCGGGCCAGTTTCCCCCCCCGGAAACTTCGGAATCAAGGGACTTTCATCCCTCAGTTCCTTCGGATCCCCAAGACGCGAACCTGACCTGGCCAATGGCCTTGGAAAGCGACGAGCGCGTGAACACTGACAACCCCCAGACCGACAAGCCATTGGCCGCGATCATTCTTGCGGCGGGTCAGGGCACCCGAATGCAAAGCGACCTGCCCAAGGTCGTTCATGCCGTCGCGGGCCGGTCCATGGTCTCGTGGGTGGTCGATGCGGTCAGGCAAGCCGGGGCTTCGCGAATCATCTTGATCGTTGGCCATGGCGCCGATCTCGTCCGGGCGATCTTTGAAGGCCAGGATGACATCGTCTTTGCCACCCAACACGAGCAACTGGGAACGGGCCATGCCACGGCGTGCGCCGAACCCGAGCTTCGTGATTTCGAAGGTGATGTGGTGGTGCTTGCCGGGGATGGACCCCTCATCAGGGCCAAGACAATCCAAACCATGCGTCGTGTCCATTCTGAAACCGGGGCGGCCGCGACATTGGCCACCTCGGTGATCGAAGACCCAACCGGGTACGGCAGGATCATCAGGGGTACAGATGGGCGATTCGAGGCGATTGTCGAACACAAGAACGCCTCCGACGAACAAAAAGCCATCCGGGAAATTTACCCAAGTTACGCATGCTTCGATACGAAACTCCTGTTTGAAATGTTGTCCACTCTCAAGCCCGACAAGGTGACGAATGAGTACTACGTGACGGACATTCCGAGTATGCTCACGTCCAACGGGCACCGCGTAGAGCTGGTGGAAGCGGTGCCGCCCGAGGATGTGCTGTCCATCAACACCCTGCAACAGCTCGCGGACGTGGATGCCATTCTCACCCAACGACTTGAATCAGCTGGCGTGGAGGCAGGCTCATGAGCATGGCAGATCAGGACCACTTGAAGATCTTCACCGGGAAGGCCGGGAAGGAATTGACCGAGGCGATGTGCGAGCACTTGACCCTCCCCATGGCCAAGGGCAACTGCGATTTGTTTCCCGATGGAGAACTCATCGTCAAGCTCGAGGAAGACGTGCGGGGCCGCGACTGCTTCGTCGTGCAATCCACCTGCGACCCGGTCAACACCAACCTGATGGAGCTGTTGATCTACATCGACTGCCTCCGTCGCGCGTCGGCCAAGCGGATCACCGCCGTGATCCCCTATTTCGGCTATGCCCGCCAGGATCGCAAGGATGAAGGTCGAACGCCCATCACGGCCAAGCTGGTCGCAAACCTGATCACCGCGGCAGGAGCCGACCGGGTGTTGTGCATGGACCTGCATGCCGCTCAGATTCAGGGGTTCTTCGACATCCCGGTGGATCACCTTTCCGCCTCGGCGGTTTTCTGCGATTACTTTGAATCGGTGCGTGACGATCTGGGCGACCTGGTGATCGTGTCCCCTGATGTGGGCAACGTGAAAGTCGCCAACATGTTCGCCAGCCTGCTGGACGCGGATCTGGCCATCATCGACAAACGACGGGAATCGGGAATGAAGGTTGCTTCTAAGAATCTCATCGGCGAAGTGAAGAACAAGACGGTGCTCATGATCGACGACATGATCTCCACCGCCGGCACGGTCTGCGAAGCCGCCAAGCTCGTCAAGGAACGTGGAGCGAACCGAGTCATCGCCGCAGCGACCCATCCCGTGATGGTTGGCCTGGCTCAGGAACGTCTGCACGAGGCCCCCATCGACCAAGTCATCATCACCGACACCATTCCAACCAACAACCGACTCGGCACCATCTCCCACAAACTCGTCTGCCTGACGGTGGCGAAAATGCTGGGCGAAGCGGTGCATCGAATTCATCATGACATGTCCGTATCAGCACTGTTTCGAAGGGCCGGACAGACCAAGCGATAGATCGAGGAGCCTTCTCCTCGACCAGAATAACGGAATCAGCACTCCAAGGATCGATACACAATGGCACACGATACCCCCACCATTACCGCCACCCTCCGCGATCGCACCGGCACGCGTTTTTCCAAGCGATTACGCGAATCAGGTCGGCTCCCCGCAGTCATCTACGGACACAAGACCGATCCGGTCTCCGTCAGCGTGGATGCCAAGGAAGTCATCACTCACCTGCAGCACGGCTCGCACGTGTTCACCGTGGATGTCGAGGGTTCCAAGTCCGAGACGTGTCTCGTCAAGGATCTCCAGTTTGGTTACCTGGGCGACAACATCATCCACATGGACCTTGCCCGGGTGAACCTCGATGAAGAGGTGCACGTCAATGTCCACCTGAACTTCTCCGGTACTCCCGAGGAAGGCAAGGCCACCGGCGCGATCGTCTCCCATCCGCTTTCGGAACTCGAGATCATCTGCAAGGTCAGCGCGATCCCCGAGGAAATCAAGGTGGACACTTCGGAACACATTGGCCTCATCATGACCGTGGGCGACATGCAGCTGCCCGAGGGCATGCGTACCGAGGTCAACCCCGGCACGCCCATTCTCATGATCAGTTTCGTCGCGGCCGACGAGCCCGAGGGCGAAGAGGTTGACGTGGCCGAAGTCGCCGGTACGGAGCCCGAAGTACTCACCAAGGCCAAGGAAGAGGGTGCCGAAGGCGAATCATGAAATTGATCGTGGGACTTGGAAATCCTGGTCGCGAATACGAGCACACGAGGCACAACGTTGGCTTCGAGGTGCTCGATCGCCTGGCGCGTCGACACGCCCCGGGCGCCGTCGCCAAGAGCAAGTACCACGCGGCGGTGCTCGACGCCGACGTCGATGGCGAGCGGGTCCTGCTCGTCAAGCCCACCACCTTCATGAATCGTTCCGGGTTGAGCGTCTCCGAGGCGGTTCAATTCTACAAGCTCGAGATCGAGTCGGACCTGCTCATCATCGTTGACGATGTGGCCTTGCCCTGCGGCCATCTCCGCTTTCGCCCCTCGGGTGGGGCCGGGGGTCACAACGGATTGGCCGATGTCGAGCAGAAGTTGGGGACCCCCGAATATGGGCGTCTGCGAATCGGTGTCGATTCGTCGGGCCAGATTCCCCAGAAGGATTACGTCCTGGGTCGATTCCGACCCGAACAGAAACTACTCGTCGATCCATCCCTGGACGACGCGGCGGACGCCGCGCGTTGCTGGGTGAAGAACGGCATGGCCGAAGCGATGAACCGCTTCAATCAAAGAAACACCCCCCAGACTTGACCCCGATCGCCGGAGACTTCCGGCGCCACACACGCAAAGGTTTTTCAATGTCAGATCAGCGAATCAACACGTACGAAGGCTTGTTCCTCTTCCCGCAGTCCGCCGCCGGCGACCTGCAGGGCGCACTCGATCATCTCAAGCAGATCCTCGCCAAGGCCGAGGTGGAGATCATCAGCCTCAGCAAGTGGGACGAACGACGCTTGGCCTATGAAATCAAGGGCAACAAGCGAGGCATCTACTTCCTGACCTTCTTCAAGGCGGATGCCTCGAAAATCCAGGGCATTGAACGAGACTGCAATCTCTCGGAACAATTGCTTCGGATCATGATCACCCGGGCGGACAACATCCCGCAGGAAATGATCGACGCCGCCGAAGGCCAGGAAAAACTCTCCGACGAGATCCGTCTCCGAGCCGAGAGCGACACGGGTACCGATACCGGTGAATCATCTCGAATCGAGAGCCGATCCGCTGCTGAAGCCGCCGAGGCTGCCGCCACGGAAGCGGCAAAACCCGCTGCAGAGCCGGCCAAGGAGGATGCCAAAGAGGACGCCAAAAAGGACGCCCCTGAAGCTGAAGCCGAAAAACCCGTCGAGACCAAAGCACCGGCTGAGGCCTGATAGGCCTGTTTGGGGATTCGGAGTCGACTTCGACGACTGATCCCGCCTGCCCGGACTGAAGGCGATACGATAGAACAGCGCTTGTAATTATCGAAACGAGACTTCAAAGGAGCAATCCATGGCTGACTACAACAAAGTGCTGCTGATGGGACGACTGACCCGCGACATCGAACTGAAGTACACCCCCTCCAACATGGCGGTGGCGAACATCGGCTTGGCCGTCGGTCGTCGGTATCGAACCAAGGAAGGCGAAAACCGCGAGGAAACCGCGTTCATCGACTGCGAAGCCTGGGGCAAGACGGCCGAGGTCATGAACCAATATCTCGCCAAGGGTCGCCCGGTCTTCGTCGAAGGTCGGCTCAAGCTCGACCAATGGCAGGACAAGGATGGCGGCAAGCGCTCCAAGCTCAAGGTTGTGATCGAGAACTTCCAGTTCGTCGACTCCAAGGGTGACAACAGTGGCAATTCCGGCCGCGCTCCTGCCCATGCCGGGGCCACGGGTGGTGGTGGCGATAGCAGCGGAGGCGGTGGTGGCGGCGGAGACGGTGGCGGTGGCCAGCACCAGCCCATCGCCGAGGACGACATCCCCTTCTGATCCTACGGAGCCGAGGCCATCAATCAGGGACGACGCTTGACCTCTTCGAGCCCATCCCTACGATTGCCATTCTAAATCAATATCGCTGGGGCCCCTTTGCCAGGGGGCTCCTAACTTCAAACACAAGGACAGCGAATCATGGCCAAGAACATAGAGCTCCTGCTTCTGAGCAACGTCGAAAACCTGGGTATCGTGGGCGACATCGTCAAGGTGAAACCGGGCTATGCCCGAAACTTCCTCGTCCCCCATGGTTTTGCCGAACCCCCGACCCCCAGAATGATTGAGTCATTGAAGGAAGAACGGGTCAAGGCTGAAAAAGAAATGAACATCTTGCGTTCGGCCCGCGAAGAGCTCCTGGGTCGCATGGAAGACGTCCGCGTGACGCTCGTACGAAGTTGCAACGACCAAGGCGTGCTGTACGGCTCCGTCACCCAGCGCGACATTGCCGATGCCCTTCAAGAAGGCGGCTTCGATGTCGGCACTCGATCCATTCGTCTCGCCGCGCCGATTCGAAGGATTGGCGAATACGAAATCCCGATTCAGTTCGACAAGGACCTCCGAACCGAGATCAGCATGATCATCGAACCCGACCAGCCGCTTGAAGAGCGCGAGGAAATGGAATTCGACAACGAGGGCAACCTGATCGACAAGTCCCGTCGAGTGAAGAAGAAGCGTCCTGAGACGCACCCCGAAGAGGGCGCCGAAGACGCTGAGGCGGAAGCCCAGCCTGCCGAATCAGACGCTTGATCGAATCCAAGCTTGACCATAAAGAAAGCCTCTCCCAATCGGGAGGGGCTTTTTCAATTCAAACTCCAGGTTCGCCCATCCCCCTGAGCGTCAATCTTTCCGCTGGGCCGGCTCGGTGATGAACTTCAGTTCCAGGTATCGAGCCACGTAATCAAGAATACTGCTCGCTTCGGGAATGTCAGGGTTGTTCGTGGGCCCCATCGGGTCGAAACGCATGCCTCGAAATCGATCCACCGCTTCCTGCAATGGCAGTCCATACTGCAAGGCGATACTGAACGCGCGACAGAATCCTTGGATCAGGCCAGACAAGGTCGAACCTTCCTTGCTCATCTTGATGAAGATTTCGCCCGGCGTACCGTCCTCATGAAGACCAATCGTGAGGTACCCCTCATGGCCCCCGACCGCGAATTTATGAGTCAAAGAATTCCGGGTCGAAGGCAGCACTCGACGTAAGTTCTGAGAATGTGTCGCCAGCATGTCGTGCGGTTCCTTTTCCGCCATGGCAGAATCATAGTCCACTGATCTTGGGCTGCCGAAGGCCCAAAGCCTCAGGCGGCCACAGGTCACCATATCGGCATGCAATGGCTCCATTCACCACAATCCAAGGTCCAGGTCATGAAGCGAGGGGTCTATAAGCTCATATCGAGGTAAGTCGCCACGCAGCAAGACTCGCTGCGATGAACAAGACACCGACACCAAATCGACGCTGGGTTGACCTGGAAACCCAAGGCAAGGCCAGAATGACAGGCCCCAGGATCAGCAAGCCCATGGCCTCGTAGATGTAGGCTCCGAATCCATGCGCGACACGGGTGGTGGTGGTCGCCTCCCCCCCCGCCAAAGCCCCCAAGACCGAAGGCATCATGAACAGCAACGAAGTGATCCCAAGCCCAAACATCATCCCGAACGTCGCAGCCCACCCTCCGAGTCGAAAAGCCAAGTCCGGTCCTTGCATGACCGCCGCCCCGGCAAGCAGGATGGTGGCGTACACAACCATCATCGCGCCGCTGATCCCGGCCCATTCGCTACCCGCGAGGTATCCCGCAATCCCTTGCCCGAGAGCGCACAGCATGCACAACATCAGGCTTGAGCCGGCTTTTCTCTCATCACGATCATTTGAAGATACCACCGACCCGACAATCGGGGTATTGATCCAGAGCAGGACCGCCCCGACCGCGAAGAGGGCCTGCCCCGTCCAGACGGTAAGTTCATGAGCGACCGAGAGCAGCAGGTAGATCACCCCGCCGATGATCCAGATTGCCAACACCCTGGACTCGGGCATTCGCATCATTTCGGGAGATCCGGCTCGCCTGGCCAGCAGCCCGATCCCCAAGGCAAGCATCGCACAGAGTAATGGTCCGCCGATGGCAATCCAGCCAATCCCAACGACATCACCATCAATACGCCCCGCCATGACGAGCATGGGGGTCACGATGGCGATGGGACCCCAGATGTCCGTCACGAGTTGAGGATGGCGTATCCGCTCAAGTCGTGGATAGACACCCAACAGCATCAGCCGGATGCCGATGATCGCGAGGAGGGCTTGGATCAAGATGAAGACGAGATCAGACAAGGGTGAGCAGTCTAGTGGCAGATAGTCTGTCTTGGGCTCAAAGCCCCTCGATTCTGTCCAAACAGTAAACTGCACACAATGCCGGAGCCCCCAACATTGATTGGTCCCTATTCAGTCACCCGCGAGATCGGGCGGGGCGGTATGGGCGTGGTCTACCTCGCCCGCGACACAAAGCTCGACCGGGATGTGGCGATCAAGGCGCTGCCGGAGGAACTGGCCGACGACGCCGATCGCCTCGTCCGTTTCGAACGTGAGGCGAAGGTGCTCGCCCAGCTCAACCACTCGAATGTCGCGGGCATCCACGGCGTTGAGGAGCAGGACGGACAGAAGTACCTCATCCTTGAATACGTCGAGGGCGAGACGCTCGCTGAGCGACTCGATCGCGGCGCCCGGCCGATCGACGCGGCGCTGTATTTCGCGAGCGAAAGCCCCAGGGGCGGGGAGCCCGCCAACGACGTATTCATGTATGTGGTACTTCTGACCGTCCTGCTCCT
>JAPULD010000359.1 GCA_027295365.1 Planctomycetota bacterium | reverse complement strand
GTCAGTTCGTCGGGGTTGGTTTTCGAAATGAACTTTGAGGGCATTGAAGTCAGGATGGCGTTGGCGGCACTCGATACATCCGACCACATGGCCTTCATTTCCATCATCAAGGGGTCGGCCAACGAATTGGAATCGAAATTTAGGCCGGTGCGCGATTGGAATGATCGCACCGAAGCCCAGGCATCCGCTTGAAGCGAATTCGATGAAGGAATGGTCAGTCCCTTGGCTATGGACCGGGGTTCTTCCAATGGTTCTTGCGTGACCAGCACCTGCCCGATGAAAATCGCCAGGACCAGCGAAGCGGCCAGGCTCAACGACGCCATCGAGATCTTTGTCCTGGGAAAGGGAGCCGAGGTGATCGGACCCCCTCGCTCGTATTCCTCCAAGATGGCCAGCGTACGCCGACCAAGGCCGGGCGATGGGGTCTCGCGGACATCATCCGCTTCGGTACGAAATCGACGCTCCAGGTGGGCGATGGTCAGGGGCGATGGACGCGCGGGCTTGCCACGTCGTCCAAATCTCCAACTCAGATTCGTGCGACTCATGAGACACCTCCGGGGACCGGGTGACCGGTGACCGATGTCGTGGATTGTTTGGCCATCGCCTGGGACGATGACTCGGATTGCTGAGTTTCGATCGCCTGGGCGATCCTGTGTTTCGCTCGGTGCAGGGAAACGCGCACCGCGACCTGGGTCTTGCCCAGCACCGTCGCGATCTCGCGCGAGGAAAGTTCTTCTGCATACCTCAGCCAGAGCAGCGTCTGTTGATCAGGCGTAAGCAAACGAGCGGCGAGATCCCAGACATTGTCTCGCTCTTCGCGCTGGGCCAGGACTTCAGATGGATCAGCCTCATTGCCGGGCATGCGCTCCAGTCCGAGATCAGAACGATGTTTTTCCTGGCGTCGGGCTCCGGCTCGATGATGATTGATCGCAAGACGCGATCCGATCGTGTAGAGCCACGTGGAGAATCGCCATTTCGGTTGATATTGGTGGATCCGTTCCCAGGCCCTGACAAACGTGTCCTGGACGATATCTTCCGCATCGCACTCGTGGCCGATGCGTCGGAGGAGGAAGTTGTACAGCTTGGCCTGGTGACGCTCGACGAGCTGAGCATACGAAGGCAGCGAACCCGCCTGCGCGCGGCAGGCGAGTTCCTCGCTGCTCAAGACTTCAAGTGTCATCGAACTGGAATCGGCACGACTCATGCGCGTTGGGCCTCCTGCTCACATACCGCGAGCATGAGCCGATGTTGCCGAAAATCGCTCTGCCCTAAGGGCGTTTCAGCTGTTATCCCAGTCAACATCATCGTCATCATCGTCGTCATCATCGTCGTCATCCTCATCTTCGTCATCGTCGTTCTGATGCTCTTTCATGGCCTCGCCGGCGATCTTCAGGAGAACATCGGAATCAAGGCCCAGCGAGATCTTGATCCCGTTGTCGCCCGAACTCACACTGATGCCGCTGAGAAGAGCGGCGAAGTGCGCCATCTCGTCACCACCCTGGGCGGCAAACAATTGTCCCATGGCCAGGGCGCCTTGCACAATCTGCGCGATTTTGACGGCGTCTTCTTCATTTGCAGTCTGGAGCGCGAGATCCACAAACGCGTTGCCATCGCTCTCCCCGATTTGGGCGGAGATGCCTTCGGCGAGACGCACGATCTGCGAAGCTGGATCATTGCCTTCGGGCAGCCAGGGGGCTCCGGCGGCGCAGGCATAGACGATGGCGCCATTACTCGGATCGGGTCGGATGGCCGGGTCGTCAGCATCGGTAAGGTTCTTCTTGTCACCTTCGATCACCTGGATCGCATTCAGGACACGATCCATTGCCGAGGCGACCACGACGGTTCGCTTGCCCGAGCTGTGCTTGTGGATGTAGCCGTACATCTCGCCACCATCGAAACCATAGATCGTACGTCCATCGACGGTTTGTACGGAGAGTTCATCAGACTCTTCCTGGGCCCATTCGATGACGCGATCGATCTTGTCGCTCATCTGCAGGATGATGATGCCTTCCTCTTCCGGGTTGCCGACGCCGTAGATGGTGATGTTGTAGAAGTCCTCGAGGGGGTCGATGCCCATCTCTTCGAGTTCGCCCCATTCGATGTCGAGGTCTTCCTGATGTTCGAGAATGAAGCGACCGATTTTGGATTCGCGGGCAGCGTCGAAATCGATGTGGGCCATCCAGCGGGCATCGCTGCCGATCCAGCCCTGTTTGATGGGGCCGGCATTCAGGACCGATGAGGTCGCGATGAGGCCGGTCAGCAGGGTCGCGGTCAGAATACGTTTCATGGTGCAAACTCCAATACGGGTTTCGCCTTGTGGCCTTGGGGACGAGGAAATGCGGGGTTGGTTCCTGATTGGGAACGACCGCCCCTCAGATCGCCATCGATGGGATCTCTATCCCTCAATACAACGCCCAGGGAAGGGCGTTACCCGACTTTTCATGGTCATCTGATTCTTGGGCTTCCGGGACGGATTCTTGCTTCTGGGGTGTCTTTCCGAGGTAATTTACCAATGTCGGTGAATATTATTTCCCGAGATATCCCCATGATGGGTCGCATTGATTGCTCGTCCTCTCTTTTATCGGGAGCCCGTATTTTGGCCTGAGTCCACCGAATTTGCCTCCTTGTTTGGTCGATATCGATCAAGCATTCAGGGATAAATTTGAGGTAGATCGCATGTCAAAGATTATCGGAATAGACCTTGGGACGACGAACTCCTGCGTCGGCATCTTTGAGGGGGGTGAGCCTCGAATCATCGCCGACGCCAACGGTGATCGAACCATGCCATCCGTGGTTGCCTTCAACGCGAAAGGCGAGCGTCTGGTGGGGCAGCCCGCCCGCAACCAACAGGTGACGAATCCGGTCAATACGATCTACTCGATCAAACGCTTCATGGGCCGACGGCACGACGAGGTGCGCAACGAGGAGAAGATCGTTCCCTACACCGTCGAGGGCCGCCCTCATGAATTCGTCCAGGTCCGGGTCGGCAAGCGGATCTACATGCCCCAGGAAATCTCCGCGATAGTGCTCCGGGAACTCAAGCACCGGGCCGAGGCGTATCTCGACGAGACGGTCGATCACGCGATCATCACGGTGCCTGCCTACTTCAACGATTCCCAACGTCAGGCCACCAAGGACGCGGGGGAAATCGCCGGCCTCAAGGTCGAGCGCA
>JAPULD010000358.1 GCA_027295365.1 Planctomycetota bacterium | reverse complement strand
TGAGCTTAATATCCGTATCCCGCAGCAAGTAGGTGAGGACATCCCGAGCGGTGTAGGTGGAAGCACCGGGCTTGAGGAATCGGGCGACGTTGGCCACGTCATCGCCAGAGGTGACGAGTGCTTTCTCGAGAGAACCATCTTTCTTGATCTGCCCCAGACCCAGATTGGCCAGCAAACCATTGCAGACGCATTTGCGGCCCACGGTGTCTTCAAGCTTGCCGCCTTTGCGGAGGTAATCTTCGATCGGTTCGGAGGGACATCGCCATCCGAGCTTGCCATTTTCCTTCTTGTAGGCATGGCGCAAGTAGCTCAGGTCGCAGATTCGTGTCCGGTCTTGATAGATCTGCTTGTCGGAAATGGTGTCATGAAGCTCGACGACCTTAAATGGGAAGCCGGTCGGCGATGCAACCGGGTCGGTGAAGACATGAGCCTCGCCTTTCTGGCTCATGCCCAGGATTTCGGCTTTCAAGTGTGCCTCGAACCCCGATTCTTCGCAATAGGCGAAAGCGGTGCCGATCTGGACACCGGCGGCCCCGGTCGCCAAGGCCTCGACGATGCGTTCGGGTTCCGCGTAGGAACCGGCGAGCCAGAACGGAAGCCCAAGGGCATGGATGGCATCAAGGTCGGCGACGTCTCGATCGCCATAGACCGGTTCACCCTCGACGCTGAGTTGGAGCTTGCCACGGGGCGGGGCGTTATGACCACCCGCGGTGGGGCCTTCGATGATGAAGCCGTTCACCTTGCCGCTGGACTTTTTGGTCAACATGGTGGCCAAGGTCTGGGAGGAGACGATGGCGAGGAATTCGGGTCGGTTGAGCAGGGGGGCCTGGCCACCGAAGAATTCGTTGGGGTCGAAGCGATTCGTGAAGATTTCGCCCTGATCTGCGCCCTTGACATCGATACGAAGTTCGGCGGGCCTTGCATTGGAAAACTCATCGAGGATGCCGGGGATGGCCCGGGGGATACCAGCTCCCATGAGGACGTAAGTCACGCCGGCCAGCATGGCGCCGTAGATGGAGGGAAGATTGGGGACCTGGATCTTCTCGAGGAAGTTGATGCCGACGGGGCCATCGTGGCCTTCTTTGGCAAGGAAAACTTCAACGAAGTTGGAGCTCACGAGGAGTTCCGTGAGGTGGCGGGAATGCTTTTCGCCGATGGCGGGTTTGGCTTTGAATTGCTTGTCTTCGGACTTGCCGCCTTCGACGAAATACTTGTCGATGATACGCTGGGCGACCCCCGGGATCGGGAAGTGCTCGAGAGCCCGGCGCATGTGGCCTCCCACATCACCGACTTGAAGGCGACGGGCCAGAATCACATCAAGGGCGGTGCCGGAGACCACGCCGAGCTGTCCCGCCTTGGAGACAGCGTTTGCGAGGGTCCAACTGGAGACACCGGCCCCCATGCCACCTTGGATGATTTTTGGGAGCGAATCACGATTCATGTTTTGCAATCCAGGTACCGCCACGCCAACAGATGAAGGCTTAAAGTGGATCAACCGACTTCAGCATACACAATGCCAGGGGCGTATGATAGGCACTTGCCTGACAGACGGAAGGGGCGAAAAACGCCATTATTTGCCACTCAGAGGGGGCTTGGGTGTTTTCGAGAGGAAGTGGCTGCCATTGCAGGGAACTGGGAACTTTGGGCTTCCTCGAGACCGTCATTGTAGGCGTCGATCAGGTGATGTCGTCCATGGGATCAACCTGTCGAATCTCTGCGCAACTCACGCTTGAGACACGCCATCGGAGCGGTGTATTCGATCGATATTTAGTCGCATCATGTTGGCTGGAGCTTCATGGATTCCGAGGGCGGGCTTTGGGGTTCTGGGGATCGCCAGACTTCATAGAGCAGCACGCTGCTGGCCACGGCTAGATTCAGCGAATCCGTGGTGGCCTGCATCGGGATCCGGACCAGTTGATCACAACAATCGCGTTGTCGTGGGCTGAGTCCCTGGCGTTCATCGCCAATCATGAGGATCGTGCCGGGCGGATAATGGGCGGCGTGATATTCAAGCGATGCGGAAGGACACGCACCTGTCACTCGCCCTTGATGGTGACTGACCCAGGTGCGAAACGTGGCATGATCGCATCGAATGAATGCTTGTCGGAAATGAGCCCCCATGCTGGCTCGAACGGATCGATCGCGTCACCCAGGCAGATCACCCCCGCGGCTCCGATTGCCGAACTGGTCCTCAGCACCGTACCCAGGTTTCCGGGAGAGCGGACACGTTCCAGGGCCAGCCAGCAGATGCCATGGGAGGGTGAGCAGTCCGCCAAGGTTCGCCAGGGTTGATGCACGATGGCCGCGATGCCGCTGGCCCTTTCCAACAAGGCGATGGAGCGGAATTGCTTGCACGAGATCGACACGATGGGGGGGCCGGTCTTGCGGAGCGTGCGCACGATGCGCTGGGCCTTTGGCGTGCGCCGAAGTCGCTTGCAGACAATGATGGTCTCAAGCTGCGCCCCATGCTCGACGGCATGGATGAAATTCCGCACGCCTTCAATGGCAAACCGCCGACTTTCATCGCGATACGATCGGCTGGCCTGCAATCGCCTGACATCCTGAAGCAGATGCTCGCGACTCGCCTCGATTCGAGGCTCCTGATCAGCGGACATCGCTCCCGGCCATGATTGGCCTGGTTCGTGAAAACTCGATTGTGGTGGTGTTCATCGATAGAGCGGCTCGACCGCCGCCATGGCTGGGGAAGCGGGGGGATGATAGGGGGCTGATCGACATGGGCAAGCCACGTCGCACCGAGGAAGGGGACATCCGATATGGCAAAGGGTTCGTCAATCAGCTTCCAGGTCATTTTCAGGACAGGCGACGGGATCGGGAGGATCAATGGGATCGCCATCGGCCTTCGTATCAAAGAGAACATCGTAAAAGTTGCCCGTTACGATTTGCTGCACGTCTCCCTTCGCGCCCTCTTTCAACACGGTCGTGTAGTCGAATTTCAACCTTACTCGTTGGCCTACTGCAAATGCCATGGTCCGTCCTTTCGCATTCATCTCAGGATCGATGTGGATCGCTCCGGGTCATCTCGGGAGCAAAGGCTCCGGATCACGATTTGAAACCGATGAACTCGACCCGCTCATGACTCGCTCTATGATTCGGAGTCATCCTTAGAAACATTTGAGGTCACCGAAGACGTCAGTTCGAGTTGTCGTGCATACGACTTCAAGGCTGGGGCTACGTCTGTTGTGAAGTAGGAGGTCGCACGCTCGTCAGCGAGATCAGTGGTTGCCTTCAATACTATTTTTGCGGTGGCCGATGCTTTCTGTTTGTTGGTCAACGCGGGCGCGTTGGTTCCGTCATCACTGGCCACGGCCAATCGTGCCGTGGCTTCACTCTTCCGTGCGTCTTCAACATCGCGATTCAACTCGTCCAGGAACTTGTCGAATTCACGCAGTTTCCTTTGCATGACGTTTCGAAGATCTTCGATGCGTGAGTTCGCCGCGCGCGAATCGCTGGCCGCGTTGATGGATTGCTGGATACCCTCTTGCGCATCGCTCGAGTCGCCTTCAGGCGATGTACCCGATCCGGGGGCGAGAACGCCAGCGCCGGAGGCGGCCATGATGGTCGAGACCACCTTGAGACCGGTCCGGGCCAGCCTTAACTGCGTCTTGACGAGCACGGACGGATCGGATCTGGCCCGGTGCAGCACATAGCGGGTGGGTGTTTCGCGAACGATCATGTACGACGCCTCACCCGTGGAAAAGGCTTTTTGGAAGTAGAAATTCTTTTTCCAGGATTGGCTGGAACTATGTTGGCCGTTTTCGATCGTTCGCAGGAATGGATCGCCATCGTCGGCCATGAGTTCGGGATTGTTCGTATTGGACTGGCGAGTGGACTCCTCTGCCTTTTTCAAGGCGTTGGAAACGTTCAGCGATACAACTGAAATATTCTTAAGATTGATGTCCTGCGTCTTGCTTACGTTTTCGGAAAGACGAATTGCCGATCTGGCGCTTTCGTCCAGGGATGCTTCGTCCTGGGAAACCAGTTCACGAACCAGATTTCGAGTCAGGTCTGGGAGGGCTCTCAAGAGCAGTCGTTGGGGCCTCGTGTCACCACTCTTCGGTTCACTGAATTCAAACTCGATCGTCTTCTCGAGTTTCGTGAACAAGACGTTTGCGGCGATCATCAGGTCATTCGCCGCTATTTCACCATCGAGACGATTGGACAGGTCCGCTTCCTGTATCGCCGTTCGTTGCGTTTTGATTGCCAGATTCAAGGTCGTTTTGATGCCGTCGAGATCGCTCATCAACTCCATTTCAAAGGACTGATTCTGGTCTAGCTGAGACGTCAAGAATTTCTTCTGTCCATCCAAGTAACGCTGTGATGTCCCGAATGCGTCCGGATCTGTCTCCAACTGCTTGATCAAATTCAGATTGCTTGTTACAGAATCACGATGTTGCTCAAAGAGTTTCTTGATCTCAGGCCGAAGGTTTGCGACGGCGCGGAGTCCCTTGTTTGCCCGGGTCTCGAGACCCAACTTCGAGTCAGGCCGCGACTTTTCGTACAGATCGACATGAATCGTGAGTTGGGAACAACCCAGGATGGCATGCGGCACGAGGCAGAGTCCGACGAGCAGAAAGAATGTGGGGCAACGCTTCATTTCAGGTTCTCCACATTGCTCTTGGCCTCGTTGAGGATCGCCAGGAGTTTCTCCAGTGAATCCACGTCTTCGCTTTTGCTCAACAGGTCGAGTTCGGTGGCAATGGAACGCCGAATCGGCGTGTCGAATTTCAGGTTGGTGAGGTCGTCGCGGGTGAGGCTGGTGATCGACGCTTTGAACGCACTGACCAGGGCCTTGGTCGTTTCGGCTTCCTCTGCGAAGGCCGCGATCTGATCCAGGATCGCGTTCGGATCTGCGGAGAGGACAATGACGTGCTTCTTGTTGGCCGAGTGATCCACCAGGCTTCGCAGCGGATTGAATTCCATCTCCT
>JAPULD010000357.1 GCA_027295365.1 Planctomycetota bacterium | reverse complement strand
ACATGGCGACGTCAACGTCGATGGCGTCATCAACATCATTGATCTGATCCTTCTCCTGGCGGCCTGGGGAGACTGTCCCGGCTGCCCTGAAGACTTCGATGGCAACCATCTCGTCGACGTGAACGACCTCCTCACGCTCCTGGCAAACTGGGACGCCTGAGCTACGACTTTTCACGCCGGGTTCGGGGTACGGCAACCCACTCGGCTGGTCGCATTTCAGATCGATCTCGTAATTCGTGGACAGAATGATGGCGTGCCCTGAATGACAAAAGCCATGCAGATGCAGACATTCCGTTGATCGTCGATCAACCATTTGCCTTCCCGGCTCATCAAGGCCCCTGACGACATGGCATTTTGAAATTCATCCACCCCCGGCAATGTCGATTCCGGCATCGCTCGCCATTGAGCATGATTCACTTCGCGTACTCGCTCGGCCATCTTGAGTTATGATGTCGCTCATCTCCAAGGAAGGCCAAACCCGATGCGAATCCAGAGTACCCAGTCGAGACGAATCATTAGGCATGGACTGTTTATTGTGGCGCTTGGCCTGATGACGACAGTCCCGGGCTGCAAGTCACCCGAGGAGGCCCCACCGCCGCCGCCGAAACCTTCGCGCCTACCCAATCCGCCTCGGGTCAACGATGTGACCCTGGGCCGATCGGGAACGAAGCGTGTCGATGATTTCGTGAACATCGTGCTCGAAGCCATCGATGGGCATATCCCAATGTCGTGGGCAATCACTGGTCTGCCCAACACCTGGGAGCGCACCACGACGACCGAGGGAAGGTCATACATTCTCACCGGCAAGCTACCACTTGGATCATCCGCCCAAGGCGTGGACATCGTCGCGCATGTGACGGACAGCAACGGACGTCGATCGCAACCCTTGCCGGTTCACATCAATGTGCAGCCCCGGTCCTACGAATTCCAGCCCACGGTGCTCGAAGTCTCCGACGAAGGCATGACCCGAGAGTTCGAACTCCAACTCAGAGCAATTCCCGGGATCGATCCGAACTACCAGGGAAGGATCGAAATCTGGGTCGATACGACCGGCCTGTCCGACAGCGCCGAAACAGGGCCTGACTCCTTGCGAATTTATCAAGCAACCGCTGGAGGTCTGGACATGACCCAGCCAATCGTCGGAACGAGAACCGCCACCGGGATCCAGGAGGAAGGCGAATTGTTCGTGCTCGATCAGGCTGGACAAATCGCATCCCTTGCTGATGGCGATGTCCGGTTGATCATCAAATCCCACTCGAATTCGCGATTCCGAATCTTCATGATCAAGGTGACGGCGTATTAGCCGGATGCGAAGCACAAGTCTCTGATGATCTGGTGAACATCGACAACCACCTGAAGGAAAATGGGACGATACTGGAAATCCTCAAGTACATCGCGAGTGAATTTCCACGTAATTCAATCCAATGAAAATGCGAGCGCCGCCCCAAGCGACGCTCGCGTTGTGTTCATTCATGATCGGGCGATTCACTCGCCGTTCTTTTCGACCCAGATCGCCGGCATGTCGTATTCCCTGACCAGCTTGTTAAAGGCCGGCACATCGACGTCCATCACCACCCCCAGCTTTTCGAGTTGGGGTTTGAGTTCGGCAACCAGTTGCTCGAAGACGACATAGGACGCCGCGGTGGGTCTGCCACTGCTCCGGCTGACCACGCCCGCCAGGGCCGCGATCTTGTTGTTGAGCATGATGGGAAAATTCAGCGGGTCCTGACTGCTCTTTGACTTGGACTGAATCAACTCGTCCTCGATGGCCTTGAGCTTGGTCTTGATCTCGTCACCCGCGTCGATGACCGACTGCATGCCGCCAATCTCCTTGGCCCTGGAACTCACGGCCCCGATCTGCTCCCGCACGGCGCGAAGTTGATTGATCGCGGTGTGGGTCTCGTTCACCTTGTCGCGAATCTCGATCAGCAGTGAGAATTGCTCCTCGTAATCCGCCTGCGACGCGTCGAGCCTCGGATCACCAAGAATGTCAAATGGCTGGGTCAGTTCCCGTTCCCCAACCGTCAAGCGAACGAGGTACGCACCGGGGGAGGCTTGGGGACCACGGACACTGCCACCCCACATCACGGCCCCCGGCGTTTCGGTGGCATCGGGATAGCGAGTGTTCCATGAGAAGACGTTCAGGCCCGACTCGGCCGGGGCCTCTCCATCAGACTCGCTTTCCTCGTCATCGTCGTCATCTTCTTCCGAGTCATCTTCATCTTCCGTCGCTTCGCCTTCGGATTCTTCTTTCTTGGCCGTCTTCTTTCCGGTGTAGGTCTTGATGACATCGCCATCGGCTTCGAGGATTTCCAGCGTGATGTCCGCTTCGAGATCGTCGGCCAGCGCGTAGTACACATCGACGGTGTCGCCAATCCCCTTGAACGTGATGCCGGGGGCGAAGAGATGTGCGCTCGCTGAAAGAACGCTGGACGTCATCTGGCGCAGGGGCGAAAGGTCGCGCAGGATCCAGAACGATCGTCCCTGCGTGGCCACGACCAGATCGTCGTCCTTCACCACCAAGTCGGTGATCGGCACCACGGGGAGGTTCATCTGCAAGGGTTGCCAGGCATCGCCATCGTCGAACGAGACCCACATGCCGGTCTCCGTTCCCGCGTAGAGCAGGCCGGCCCGAACCGGATCTTCGCGAACCGCCCTGACGAAGGAACCATCGGCAATCCCACGCCCGATTTGCTTCCAGCTGCGACCAAAGTCGCTTGTCTTGAAGACGTAAGGCGTATGGTCATCCAGTCGATATCGCTGCACCGCAAGGTATGCGGTTCCCTTGGCATGGGCGGAGAGATCAATCTGACTGACCGTCCCCCACTCGGGCATGTCGGGGGGCGTGATGTTCGTCCAACTGTCGCCCCCATTGCGGGTGATGTGAACAAGCCCATCGTCAGTGCCACACCAGATGACGCCTTGCTCATGTGGCGACTCGACCGCGGAGAAGATCGTGCAGTAATACTCGACCGACGTGTTGTCCTTGGTGATCGGTCCGCCCGATGGCGCCTGCTTCGACTTGTCGTTCGTCGAGAGATCGGGACTCACCACCGTCCAGCTCTGCCCCTCGTTCGTGGATCGGCAGAGGAACTGCGACGCGCAGTACAGAGTCTTCGGATCGTGCGGCGAGAAGAAGATCGGGAAGTTCCACTGGAAGCGGTGCTTCAACATCTCGCCACCCCAACCAAGCGGGTTGTCCGGCCAGACGGTCACGTTCCGGTTCTCGCCGGTGCGGTGATTGCGT
>JAPULD010000356.1 GCA_027295365.1 Planctomycetota bacterium | reverse complement strand
CACCACCCCCGGAATCAGAACACGGGAAAGACTCCCGATGTGGTTCGCGCCGAACTCTTCACCAATCGATTCTCCTCCATTGCCGAGGAAATGGGTCGCCTGCTCGAACGCACCGCCCTGTCCACCAACGTCAAGGAAAGGCTGGATTTCTCCTGCACGCTGCTCAACGAGGCGGGCGAGTTGCTCGTCAACGCCCCCCACATGCCGGTGCACCTCGGGGCGATGGGGTTGTGCGTGCGCAGCGTGCGTCAGGCGATCGAGATGAAGCCGGGCGATGTGGTGGTGACGAATCACCCCCGCAATGGAGGGTCGCATCTGCCCGATATCACGGTCATCACCCCGGTCTTCGATTCGGATGATCAACTGCTGGGGTATACCGCGTCACGAGCCCACCACGCCGAGATGGGCGGCACGCGTACCGGTTCGATGCCCCCGGATGCGAAGACCTTGGCCGAGGAAGGGGTGGTGATCGAACCTCGTTATCTGATTGAAGGAGGCGAGTCTCGTTTCGAGGCGATGCGCGAACTGCTGGAGCAAGGGGCGCATCCCAGCCGCAGTGTGGCGGACAATCTCGCCGACCTGAGGGCCCAGGTCGCGGCGAATCATCGGGGGGCTCAGTCATTGAAGACCCTGGTCGATCAGTTTGGCTCCGCGACGATCCACGAGCAGATGCTGGCCCTTCGGAATCGAGCCGAACGACTGGCGCGACAGGCCCTCATGCGATTGCCCGATGGCGTCTACGAGGCGATTGAATATCTCGCTGATGGCGCGCCATGGGTGGTCGCCATCACGAACAAGGGCGATCAGGCGACCTTCGATTTTCAGGGGACGGGTGATGTGCACCCGGGCAATCTCAACGCCACCCCCGCGATCGTGACCAGCGCCGTGATCTACATCCTGCGCCTGATGATCGGCGAGCGACTGCCCCTCAACGAAGGCATCATGCAAGCGGTCGAGTTGCGGATTCCCCGAGGGTGCCTGCTCAACCCCGAGTTCTCCGACGAACCGGAACAATGCCCCGCGGTGGTGGGGGGCAACGTCGAGACGAGCCAGCGACTGGTGGGATTGCTGCTGAAGGCGTTGAAACTATGCGCTTCGGCGCAAGGCACGATGAACAACGTCCTCTTTGGCAACGAAACATACGGCTATTACGAAACAGTGTGCGGCGGGGCTGGCGCAGGGGCCAAGTTTAAGGGGGCGGATGCCGTTCACACGCACATGACCAACACGCGTATCACCGATCCGGAGATCATCGAGCATCGGTATCCCGTGAGGCTCCATCAGTTCGCGATCCGGCGCGGCTCCGGAGGCGACGGTCTGTTTCCGGGGGGCGATGGCGTGATCCGGGAAATCGAGTTCCTCGAATCCATGTCCCTCTCGGTGTTGTCGCAGCATCGTAAGTTCGGGCCGTTCGGGCTGGAAGGGGGATCGGCCGGAAGTCCGGGGCGATCCATCGTGGAGCGTCAGGGAGGCGAGACGATCGAACTCGATTCGGTGGATGGATGCGAGGTGAACGCGGGAGACCGCTTCATCCTCGAAACCCCCGGAGGCGGGGGGTTCGGTTCCGCAGAATAGTAAGTGAAGAGCTCTGTCCGCAGGTTGACCGCTGCGTCGGGGTCTTTCCCCTTCTCTGAATCCGGGAGTGGTGGCACGGGCTTCCAGCCCGTGCTTTATGATCTTTGAACGGGCTGGAAGCCCGTTCCACTTCTCTGAATACTTGATACCGAATCGCTCTGCAACGAGGGCACATGCCTTTGAATCGAAGAGTGAAATCTGGGCCGGGTGCCACGGACAGCGCAGTGAAACGAAGTCGTCCGTGTCTTCGGCATCCGATCGCACAACGCACGGACGACTCCACTTCGTTTCGCTGTCCGTGGCACCCGATTAATCACTCGAAGTACGAAATCCACGTCCCCCCGACGTAGTTGTCAATCTGCGGCCTATCTCGTGTAGCTGTGAAAGTCGTGGCCGCACTCGGAGCAGTGGCCCTGGCCCAGTTCATCGACGGGGGAGCCTACAAGGTCGTAGCCACATGAGCGGCAGATGAGATGGGGCCGACTTGGAGGTCGTTGTCTTTGCTTCAACTCGGGACGGTGAACTGATTCACGTTGATCTGATTCAAGTTGAGCTTTTAGGGCTTCCAATGATTCAAAGAGCGTCTGTTGCGTCTCTCGCCAGTTGGGATTCTGAACATCCGTGCCGGGGGGGCGATACGTATTGAGATGAAAGGGTCTGTCACACTTGGGACAGAGTGCGCAGCCATGATCATTGGTGGAAAGTTTGACCAGTTCATAACCACACCCGAGACAAAGATTGTCAATCAGAATACGCCGCCGAATGGAGTCATAACCCCATACGTATATGGATAAATAGAGCCACATGCCCCCGATACCCGCTCCGATCATGAGAACCAATTTCGTTTCGTAGAAGTAACACCACGCGAATAGCGCCAAAGGCGGAATCATTCCCAGCAAGGCACTGACAAGAAAATGAAGACCGCTAAAGCGTTGAAAAAGAATCCGACGTGAGGCATCGTCCATCACGTTGTGAAAATGTTTTCTGTTTTCATACAGACCCAGAAATGGACTGTTCGCCGGATTCGTGACGTCGGGAGGTTCGAGCCTGATCGTCGCGGGTTGCATCCGGGGGATTTCGGGATACACGAGGGGCGGCTCATGCAGCGAAGCTGTCTTGGCTCGGGCGGTGCGCAGGGCCTGGACGCACGACCCGGGGGGCGTGTATTCGTCAAGGTGATAGACATGGCAGCAAGTCGAGCAGACACCCACCCCATCCTCGTCGCAGGGTTCTTCAAGCAGTGACTTGCCGCATTGGAGGCACAGGCGTTTTTCGATGATGCGATCCGCGATGCGATCGAGCTGGGCTCGGTAGAGCCAGGTCCAGCCGATGGCGAGGGTCCAGGCCAGCATGAGCACGGCGGGATTGATGAAATTCTCGATTCCGGAAATGACGAAGTAGGCCAGCAGGTTGAGGATGGTCAACGTGGCCAGCACCACGCCCACAACCGTCAAGGCGAACCATTGCAATCGCAGGCCACGCCAGCGGGCGATCCGATCCGCCGCCTGATTCATGGTTTCCTCGAATTGGGCGTGATCGCGATAGGCAGACGCACCTTCAGGCTCGGCTTCCGCCAGTTGTTGAATCGATTCCCGAGTATTGACCACCAGCACCATCATGCGCAATCCCCTGACGCTGAGCGCTTCAAGCATACTATTAACTGCGCGGATTGTCTCCGGGAAACATCAAATGCACTGAGAACGGGCGATCTTCGTCCCGGTTATTACAAGGATCTACCTTCGGGTGCCACGGACAGCAGTACGCTCCCGAAATCTGGAGTCGTCTGTGTGTTGTGCAGTCGATCGCCAGAGACTCGGACGACTTGTTCCACAACGACTAACTTCGCTGTCCATGGCGCCCGATTATTTTGTTAGTAATATTCAGTCGGTATGATATGAAATGTCGCTACGAATTGACGCATCGCGCGAACAAGAACACGGTTCAGGAAGGGAATTTCAATGCACAATCAATCACGATCGATCGCTACACTCTGCGCGTTTGGAATTACGCTCGTGTTGGGAATCGGCCTTGGCCGCGCCGGCCATTCTGAAGTCAGCATGGCCCAAGACGCGTCCCCGACCAAGGCTCTGGCAGTGCAGGACGTCTATTACCCCGGCACGGAGGATCTTGGTCCGAACGAGATGCGGATCGTCGCCTGTGGCACGGGCATGCCCAACGCCCGACCGAAGCAGGCCGCGGCGTGCTGGCTGGTCGAACTTGGCAACGGCGACAAATTCATCTTCGACATCGGCAGTGGCTCGTCCGAGCGGATATCGGCGATGAAGATACCGTATGACTACCTCGACAAGGTCTTCATTGGGCATCTCCATTCAGATCACTTCGGCGACCTTGGCGACCTCTGGATCGGCGGCGTCATCGGCAATCGCATCAAGCCCTTGCGCGTCTGGGGTCCCAGCGGTCACAAGCCGGAGTTCGGAACGAAATACGCACTTGAGCACATGGTAAAGATGTTCACTTGGGACAGCGGAAGTCGCCTGGGGAACGTGGA
>JAPULD010000355.1 GCA_027295365.1 Planctomycetota bacterium | reverse complement strand
CCCAAGAAGTCTATCGGGCTGGGTCTGGATGGTCTAAAGAGTCGTATTCGAACTGTGATCTGTCACTGAGAGTCTGACACAATTGCACCGATCGGCCAGTTTTCATCGGTCATCAGTTTCAGATTTTGTCCCATTACCGGGCTTCTTCGGCTTGTTTTCGGTCTTCGGGTCAATTCTAGATGCTTGGACACGTCCGATCATCACCACCTTGGCCTTTTCGAATTCCTCGTCGTTGAGTTGCCCTGATTTATGGAGATTTCGAAGATCATGAAGCGTGAATCCGGGGTTCGTATTCTGTTGATCCGCGTAAAACGAGCGGCGAATGTACATCACGATGACAAACCCCACCACGACGATGACCACCATGCCCAGCAGCAATGGCAACAGATCGCCGAAGAGGCTCGTTCCTCCACTGGAAGCAAGCATGAATGGCGCACCGTAAGCCATGGCTCACACTATAGCCCGGGAGGGAGTCGATTCGACGGGGCGATCCGATGGCGACACGATCAAGCTTTGGTGGTCTTCTTCTTGGTCGTCTTCTTCTTGGAGCCAGACGTGGAGGCCTTCTTCTTCGTGGTGCCGCTTTTCTTGGCTTTAGTGCCAGCGTCGGATTTGAGGCTTTCCAGGTGAGCATTCCACTCATCGAGCGTCACGTCAGTGACGGTAGCCTCATCGACGAGCCGGTCCGCGGCCTTCTGGTCGCGGATCTGACTTGCGAGTTCCGTGATGCGGTTGGCCTGGACCAGTTCGGTCTTCAACCGATCAGGACGCATGCCACGCTGGGTGGCGATCATCGCAATGCGACTGTTGATTTCCTGCTCGCTGACTTCGACATTGAAGTGCTCGGCGAGTTTCTGGAGCACGAAGAACATCTTGAGCTTGCTCTTCGCTTCATCATCCGAGATGGATCGCGATTCGGCCAAGTGCCGCTCGATCTCTTCGGAAGCGACGCCCTTGGACTGCATATCGAGACGGAATCGTTCGAGTTGACGGCGGCTCTGAGCTTCGGTCATGTTCTGAGGCAGATCGAATTCCAGACCCTTGGCGAGTTGTTCGCAGGCCTGCTCGCGCATTGCGTTGGCTTGTTCCTCGGCTCGACGTTGTTCCAGGGCGAGCGTGATCTGCTCGCGCAGGATGTCTTCGCCGGGCATGCCGTACTTCTCGACCACGTCTTCGACGGTGGTGGGCGTGATGCGATGACACTGGTTGATCGTGAAGGTGATTTCAAGATCGGCGCCGCGAATGTCTTCACGCTCATGGGCCTCGGGGCCCTTGGTCTTGAACGTGACGACATCGGTCGCCTTCTTGCCCTTGAGCTGTTTCTCAAGATCGTCGATCATGAGACCAAGCACGGGGCCTCGGCCTTCTTCGCCTTCCTTGGGGTAGACGACGAGCACCTGGCTGTTTTCGAACAGCGGTTCATCTTCGCCCTTCTTGTGCAGGACGGCGGATCCGACAATGCGGTCGTCCGCGATGAAATCATCGTTCACTTCGCTCAACTCACCCATTTCCCGCTTGAGACGTTCAATCTCGTTCTGGATGTGCTCGTCGGTGATGTCCAGCGTCGGACGCTTGATCTTGAGCCCATCAAAGGAAGGCAGTTCAAAGGTGGGGACCACTTCGACCTCGAGCGAGAATTCCAGAGGTTTTCCATCTTCAATCTTGAGATCTTCCATGGAGCCAACGGGTTCGGGCTCGCCAATGGGTTTGATCTCCTTCTCCTCGATGGCGGTGGCGTAGGCGTCCGCGATGACCTGGTTCATGGTCTCGGATCGCACGGCATCGCCAAAGCGCCGTTCGAGCAGACGCGTCGGTACATGACCCTTGCGAAAGCCCGGCAAGGCGGTTTCAGAACCGAGTGTCTGCATCGATTGCGTGAGCTTCTCGGCAATGACATCGGGGGGAACCGTGATCGTCAGGCGTTTTCGGGCTGGTCCAACGTCTTCGATCTTGATGTTTTCATTCGTGGCTTGGGCCATGAGTGTCTGATCCGCCATAATTCAAGGGTCTTGGTGGGTGAAGAGAATCGCGTAAGCCTAGCAGCTTCCGGAACTTTGTCCAAACCAGGCAAAGGGGGGAATGTCTGGTCTCGCCAATGGAGCGAGCATTATGGAGGGATCGCCAGAGGTTCGAGTGGTCAGGGAGAAGAGATCGCGCCGGCAGATCATGGCGATCAACGGATAAAGAGCATTTCCGAGTACGTGGGCAGCATCCAGAGGTCATCGGGGACAAGCTGCTCCAGGGTGTCGCTGACCGATCGGGCCGCTTCCATGGCCGGCACCAGATGGGATCGAATCTGCATGGCTGTTTCAGCCAGATCATCGTGCTCGATATGGAGTTGCTCTTCGATCGATTGCGTTGTTTTTCTGAGTCTGGCGTTTAGGTCAATGACTTCGCGCAGCAGGATGAGGGTGTCGGGGCATTCGAGCCCGGCCTGCTGGGTCGTGCTGATCGTCTCGGCCAACTCGGTCTGGTATCGCAATCCCGAGGGCAGGATTTCAGTCTTGAGCATGGAGATCAACGTGTTCGCCTCGATCTTCACGATGGTGTTGTACTGCTCGAAGAGCACTTCGGATCGAGCCGCCAATTCATCGGTGTTGAGGACGCCATACTTCTGAAAAAGCTCCTTGGCCTTGTCGGTGGTCAGGGCCTTGAGGGCCTCGGCGGAGCTTCGGATATTGGGCAGGCCACGTTTCTCGGCTTCGACGCACCAAGCCTCGGAGTAGTTGTCGCCCTCGAAGCACACCTTGCGATGATTCTTCAAGATGTCCTGAAGCAGCTTCGAACAGGCCTTTTCCAGTTCAGCTTCAGTTGCGCTCTCGCCCACCTGGTTTTCCAGTTCCTTGGCGATGTCGTCCAGTGATTCGGCGATGATCGTATTCAGCACCGTGTTGGGCCAGGCGATGGAGGCGCTGGATCCGACGGCTCTGAACTCGAACTTGTTTCCGGTGAACGCGAAGGGGCTCGTCCGGTTTCGATCGCTTGAATGACGAGGGATGGTGGGCAGGATCTTGGCCCCCAGATCGAGCTCGCCCCCGACGACGGTGGACTTTCGCTCGCCTAGTTCGATCTGGTTGAGGATGTCCTCGAGCATGTCGCCCAGGAAGATCGAGATGATCGCGGGGGGGGCTTCGTTCGCGCCGAGCCGATGGTCGTTGGCGGCGCTGGCGATGGAGGCACGAAGCAGGTCGGCGTGGAGATCCACCGCTCGGATGACCGCCAGGAGAAACACCAGGAACTGCATGTTCGTGTGCGTTTCATCGCGCGGGTCGAGCAGGTTGACACCCGTGTCGGTGGACAGAGACCAGTTGTTGTGCTTGCCTGAGCCGTTGATGCCCGCGAAAGGCTTCTCGTGGATCAGGCAGACAAAGCCATGGTGCCGGGCGACCGTGCGAAGGATGTGCATGAGCAACATCTGGTGATCGGTCGCCACGTTCGTGTTTTCGAACGTCGGGGCGATCTCGTACTGACCCGGAGCGACCTCGTTGTGACGCGTCATCACCGGGATGCCCAGTTCATAGAGCCTTTCCTCGGCTTCGGACATGAACCCCAGGACTCGCTCGGGGATGGCGCCGAAATAATGGTCATCAAGCTGATGGCCCTTCGGAGGCGGGGCGCCGACCAGCGTGCGACCCGTGATGCGAAGATCAAGACGCTGGTTCACGAACGACTCATCGACCAGGAAGTATTCCTGTTCGCAACCGAGCGTCGTGATGACCTGAGAGACGCCTTCATCCGTCCCGAAGATCTTCAGGATCCGCAGGGCCTGGGTGCTGACGGCTTCAATCGATCGAAGCAGGGGAGTTTTCTTGTCGAGGGCTTCACCCGTCCATGAGACAAATGCAGTGGGAATGCACAAGGTGGCGCCGTGGGGCGTGGTCAGGATGAAGGCGGGGCTGGTGGCGTCCCAGGCGGTGTAG
>JAPULD010000354.1 GCA_027295365.1 Planctomycetota bacterium | reverse complement strand
GTTCTGGGGAACGAGTATCCTTCTTGTCATATGGTGGAGCCTCGCCAGCCGGCATTATTTGAAATTGCCGCATGCCTGGCTTGTTGGCATTGCCGTGGTGACGCTGCCCTATCTCTGCCTCCACCTCTTGATTGAAATCGTCGTGTCCGCCAATTTCTGGTGGTTAAACTGAGTCGACCCAAATTCAATTTCGCAACCGAAATCGCCCGTTTTGACATATATCTCTCTGCCGCAGTGTCTTGACTCGGAGTCTCCACCCTTGGATACTGGCGGATTCATTCTATTTCAGACCCGATTCGGGGCTTCTGAGCCCTCTGATGCGAGATCAACCCATGATTGATGCCCGGCCTACGCGGCGTTGGACACCAAATATCCCTTCCAGTCGGCTCTGTGCGACGCTTCTCTTGGCCGCCACGGCCCTCCTGGCTTCGGCCTGTGGTGGACAACGAGTCGATACCCGCAGGGAAACTACCTATTTTCCTGCGAGCGCAGATATCGAAAACAGTCTTTTGGTCGATCCTTCCCGAGCACGGGAGATTGGCTACCGGGTTGATTGGCAATATCCCGTGGCGGGTCCCAACCTGAAGATCCTCACCGTCCAGGGTGACTCGGTCTTCACCATGGACGAGAACAACTATCTGACTCGAATCGATCGCGAGGATGGGACCCGAGTCTGGCGTATCCCGATCTCCTATCCATTGGCGGAAATCCAGGGCATCACGTATATGCCCAGCATTCGACGTGTGTTGGTCAACTCAGGTGGAGACCTTTTCGTCCTCAATGCCTCTGATGGCTCGCAAATTGAACGTCAAAAACTACTCAAGATCGCAAATACCGAGTCAGTCCCCTTTGGGGATTACATCATCTATGGCTCGCGCAATGGCCAACTCATCTGGCATTCGCACAAGGTCGCGGTCGAGCACTCTGGTTACCAGATTGCCCGCTCAATAAAAATCACACCCGAGTATCGAAACGGTCTAATCGTCGTCATCGGCAACGATGGCGAAATCGCGGCCATCGATGCCTCCAGTGCAACAAAGCACTGGGACAAGAAGCTGCTGGAAAGAATCGTGGCGGCCCCCACCATAGGCCGGGGCGCCGTGTTTGTTTCGGGTCTCGACCAGAGTATCTGGGCCATCGATATCGGCTCAGGACGAATTATCTGGCGATACCTCTCCGAAAGCCCGCTCACTGACAGCCCGGTCTTGATTGACGATCAACTCTACCAGCAGGTTGCCGCCGAAGGGCTGATCTGCTTTGAAGCTCTCCCCTTTGACAAGCCGAGAGGCCAGATCATCTGGTCGAATCCAGACATTTCCGGCACCGTCTTGACCCAGCGTCGGGAAAATCTGATCTGCTGGGATGCCGAAAAACGGGAATTCCAGGTCATCACATCCATCCGAGGTGGTCATGTCACGACGCTGCATCTACCCGGGTTGGACAAGATCACGTGCACCGACAACGTCGATGGCGAAATCTACGCCTCCAACAAGGGTGGCCGGGTGATCCGCCTCGTACCAAGGAATTGATCGAATCTGAAAACTCGACTTTGACGTCGCTTCCCCTTGAAGCGGCGTTTTTCATTCTCAAAGACAATAAAAGCTTGCCAAGACGCACCTCTCGATTCGCTTTGAATGAGGCTTCGAGTACACTCCCCCGCCATGTCCGACCTCGTACCAATCCGCCGTGCTCTTCTTTCGGTGAGCGACAAATCCGACCTAGTGGCCTTTGCAAAAAGCCTCGTTGAATCTGGTGTCCAGATCATCTCCACGGGGGGGACGGCCAAGAAGCTTATCGAAGCCGGAATTGAAGTCATCCCGGTCGATCAGGTGACCGGTTTCCCCGAGATGATGGATGGACGCGTCAAGACCCTGCACCCCAACATTCATGGGGGTCTTCTCGCCCGACGCGACATCGAATCGCACGTGCAGGCCATGCACGATCATGGTATCGAACCGATCGATCTCGTCTGCATCAACCTGTATCCCTTCGAGCAGACGATACTCAAGGAAGGCGTGACGAGGCCCGAGGCGATCGAACAAATCGACATTGGCGGACCTTCCATGCTTCGCTCGGCGGCTAAGAATCATTCGTTCGTCACCGTCCTGACCAGCGCAAGCCAGTACGATCGCGTGATCAGCGAAATGCGACAAAACGAGGGGGCGACCACGATCGAATTGCGGCGGGATCTGGCCGCCGCCGCCTTCACACGCACCGCGGAATACGACACTACGATCAGCGCCTGGATGGGATCTCGTCGCGAGGATTCATTCCCCCACATGCTGCGTCTGACCTACACGCATCTTGCGGGTCTTCGATATGGGGAGAACCCCCATCAGCAGGCGGCCGGGTATGCGAATCCCGCCTCGGCCGAGCCCAGCGTCATCAAAGCCACGTTGTTGAGTGGCAAGCCCCTGAGCTACAACAACCTCAACGATGGGGCCGCGGCTCTGCAACTCGTTCAGGATCTCTATCTCAGCGAATTCGATACGTATGCCGCGGCAGTCATCAAGCACGCCAATCCTTGCGGAGCCTCGGTTGCCTCCAGCCTGCTTGAGGCGTTCGAACGTGCGTATGCGGGTGATCCGCTGGCCGCCTACGGCGGCATCCTTGCCTTAAGCGCAACGGTGGATGAAGCCACCGCCCAGGCCATCGTCGAAGGCAAGAAGTTTCTCGAAGTCATCATCGCCCCGGATTTTGGCAAAGGCGTGGCGAAAATGCTCTCGGATCGCTGGACCAATGTGCGACTGTTGAGTGTGGGCGATCTGCACCACACGACCAACATGAAGATGGATTACAAATCCGTCCCGGGGGGAATGCTTGTGCAGGAACGCGACCTGAAAATGGCGAACGTGGCCGACTGGTCCCACGCCGCCGGACCGGCCCCCGATGAAGCGCTGATCCGGGAATCCGCGTTTGTCTGGACGGTCTGCAAGCACCTCAAGTCCAACGCCATCGCCATCGGCACTGGCGGGCAACTCATCGGCGCAGGAATGGGCCAGGTCGATCGGGTCAGCGCATGTCGTCAGGCCATCGAGCGGGCCGGAGATCGGATCGCATCCAATTCTGGCCCCATCATCGCGACCTCCGACGCGTTCTTCCCCTTCCCCGATGGCCCCGAAGCCCTCATCGAGGCCGGCATCACCTGCCTCGTCCACCCGGGCGGCTCCAAACGCGATGCGGAAACATTCAACCTGTGCAACGAACGGGGCGTCACTTGCCTGACCACCGGTGTGCGGCACTTCCGGCATTGATCACAACGCAAAACGGTACACTGTCGAACATGTCTACCATTGACTTTGGTCGTCACAGTACCGATTACGCCACGCATCGCCCCGGGTTCCCTTCGTCGTTTTACGATCTGGTGGAATCACATTTCGATCTTTCTGACCTTCGTGTCCTGGATATCGCCACCGGCCCGGGCGTGGTCGCGTTGGAACTCGCAAAACGTGGGGCGAACGTCGTCGGCATTGATATCGCACCGGGTCAGATCGAAGCCGCACGTGAGCGAGCGCGTGAAACAGGACTGGTTGACCGGGTCACGTTTGAAGTCGCCAGAGGTGAATCGTACGAGGCACCGGCACAATCATTCGACCTGATCACCGCGGGGCAATGCTGGCGCTGGTTCGATCCGGACGTAACACTGCCTCATTTCATGAAACTGCTCAAGCCGGGGGGCGGATTGGTCATCGCCCACTTTGATTATATCGTCCAGCGCAGCGTCATCGCCCGGCGCACGGAAGAACTCATCCTGAAGCACAACCCAACCTGGTCCCTCTCTAGTGAGAAGGGGCTCTACCCCCACTACATCGATCAGGTCATTACCCAAGGATTCGATTTCATCAAGCAAGTTTGCTATGACCATAAGCAGGAATTCACCCATGAATCATGGCGAGGGCGAATCAGAACCTGCAACGGAGTTGGTTCGGGGGGGCTCCCCCCTGCAGGGGTCGAGCAATTCGATCATGAACTTCATGAGCTATTGAAAATTGATTTTCCCGACGAGCCGCTCCGGATCTGGCATCGCGTGTGGGCGGTACTTGCGAAGAAACCGGAGCTTGATTCATGAGTCCAAGACTCCCGGAAGGCCTAGGTCGCGACGAGAAAGGCATCACGCGATGCTGGTGGTGTGGCGATGATCCCTTGTACGTCAAGTACCACGATACGGAATGGGGCAAGCCCATCCGCGATGACATTCGATTGTTCGAGAAGATCTGTCTCGAAGGCTTTCAGGCCGGGCTTTCCTGGATCACGATTCTTCGCAAACGCGAGAATTTTCGCGATGCCTTTCATGGCTTTGAATTCGAACGAATTGCGACGTACACGAAACGCGATGTCAATCGCCTGTTGAAAAACGAAGGCATCATCCGCCACCGAGGCAAGATTGAGGCGACCATCAACAATGCTCAGCGAATGCTTGAGTTGATCGATGAACGAAGTTCATTGGCCGCATACGTCTGGAGCTACGAGATAGACGTCTCGACGCGACCCAAGACGATCAGTAAAAAGACCATTCCCGGCACGACGCCCGAGTCGGTGGCGCTCAGCAAGGATCTCAAGAAACGAGGCTGGAAATTCGTCGGCCCCACCACGGTGTATGCCTTCATGCAGGCGATGGGGCTGGTCAACGATCACATCAGTGGATGCTCCGCGGGTGAGAAGGTGGAGAAGCTACGAACGAAATTCCGACGTCCTCGCTCGTAAAAAGTGTTTTTCGACAAGTCTGGTACAATTTTTGCCCGATATTCATACCGTGGATACGATAAATTCATAAGTGCCACTGTTGGAATCAGTGTCCTTGAATCCTTGGTGACCTCATGATCTCCACGACTGCTGCCATTCCGAGCCCTCTCAACGAGAAGGTACTCGTCC
>JAPULD010000353.1 GCA_027295365.1 Planctomycetota bacterium | reverse complement strand
ATCGTCAGCGAGATTGGCCACGAGGCGAATGTCGGGCCCTGGTGGAATCTCGGGCGGGAGGGATTCGTGGTCAAGATGTGGGAAGCCGACCCGGACACCCTGACCTGCCCCCTGCAACAACTCGAACGATTGCTCACCGATCGCACGAAAATCGTGGCCTTTCCTCACGTGTCGAACCTGTTGGGGCGCATCGAGGACATCCAGGGCGCGATCGAGCTGGCCCATTCCGCCGGGGCAAGGGTCGTCATCGATGGCGTCGCGTATGCCTCACATCGCGCCATTGATGTCGAGGCCTGGAATGCGGACTGGTACTTATATGGCCCCTACAAAGTCTATGGTCCTCACCTGGGTGTGATGTACGGCAGCCATGAAGCGTTCGCCGAGATCAGAGGTCCCAATCATTTCTTCATCCCCGATGAAGAGATTCCCTACAAGTTCGAGCCGGGGGGCGTGATCCACGAACATGGGGCCGGACTTCTGGCCCTGGGCGACTACCTGAAGCTGCTGGCGGGACGTGAGGACGACGAGCCGTGCGATCGGGCGACGATCGTAAAAGCCTACGACGTCATGACGGCCCTGGAACAACCGCTCCAACAACGCATCATCAGCTATCTGAAGAGCAAACCTGGGATCACGATCATCGGCCCCGACCATGCCGAGGTGACGAGGGTGCCGACGATCAGTTTTCATCATGACAAGGTGAAATCGGTTGAGATCGCCAAGGCCCTGTGCCAGGCGAACATCGGAGCTCGAAACGGTCATATGTACACCGCCCGCCTTTGCGCGAAGCTCGGGTACGATTTGGAAGACGGGTTCGCCCGGGTCAGTCTGCTGCATTACAACACACAGCAAGAAATTGATCGGCTGATCGAAGTGCTCGATGGCATTCTTTGAATCGAGTCATCAGTCATCATCAAGGGAGTTGGAGATCGATGAATTCAACGAGCGTTCGACGTCATTGCCCCATCATGTCCCTGGTTCTCGCGATGGGAGCTTGTGTCTTTGTCCAGGGGCAGGAAAACAACCCCGAAGGCAATGAGGAATCATCGGCACCGCCCACCATCGCGGAACGAGTGAAGGATCTTCAGAAGCATGAGGGCCTGCTGACGTTTTACACCGATACGCGCAAGGGCAAGGTCTTGCTTGAATTGCCCGCCGCGCAGGGGCCGAGGGGACTGCTTGGTGAATACCTCTATATCGAAGGCTTGCTCCAGGGACTGGGGTCGAATCCCGTGGGGCTTGATCGGGGAAAGCTCGGCCCGGACCGCCTTGTGCACTTTCGTCACGTCGGGGGGCGCGTGCTCATCGAGCATATCAACCTGCGCTATAGGGCCTTGTCGGACAATCAGGATGAGCAGAATGCGGTTCGGCAGTCCTTTGCAACGTCCGTCATCTGGGCGGGCGAGATCGAAATTGAAGATCCGGATGGCCGGCTCCTTATCGACTTCACCTCGTTCCTGGTGCGCGATGCCCACAACGTCGTGACGACGCTCAAGCGATCGGGCCAGGGATCGTATAGTCTGGATGAGAAACGAAGCGTCATCGACCTGGTGAACTGCCTGGCTTTTCCCGAGAATCTCGAATTCGAGGCGGTGCTGACATTCGCCGGGAGCGAGCCGGGGCGCGATGTGCGATCGACCACGCCGACCCCCGAGTCGATCTCACTGGTGCAGCATCATTCGCTTGTGAAGTTGCCCGATTCAAACTATCGACCTCGGAAGCACGACCCGAGAGTGGGTTGCAATGCCATGCGGTTTCTGGATTACGCCACGCCCCTGGGGCAACCCTTGGAACAGCGTTGGATCAATCGGCACCGTCTGGAAAAAGTTGATCCCCGGGCCAGTCAATCGCGAGTCAAGGAACCGATCATTTATTACGTCGATCGAGGTGCTCCCGAAGCGATCCGCAATGCGCTCGTCGAGGGCGGCAATTGGTGGGCCGAGGCGTTCGAGAAGGCCGGCTTCACCGACGCGTACCGTGTGGAGGTGATGCCAGCCGGTGCCCATCCCCTGGATGTGCGCTACAACATGGTGCAATGGGTCCATCGATCGACTCGGGGCTGGTCTTATGGAGGCAGCATCTCCGATCCTCGAACGGGTGAGATCATCAAGGGGCACGTCTCGCGTGGTTCGCTCCGGGTGAGGCAGGACATTCTTCTGTTCGAAGGCCTGGCGGGCGTTGCGAAAACCGGCAGTGGCGATCCCGACGATCCCGTCGAACTCGCGCTGGCTCGGATTCGACAGCTCTCGGCGCACGAGATCGGCCACACGCTTGGCTTCGCGCACAACTTCGCCGCCAGTACCTACGATGGGCGTGCCTCCGTGATGGATTATCCGGCCCCCCTGATCGGGATCGAGAATGGTGAACTCGATTTCTCAGATGTCTATGGCGTGGGGATCGGATCCTGGGACATTCACACCGTTCGCTACGCCTACAGCCAGTTCAAGCCAAACGCGGATGAAGATGAGCAACTGGCGAAGATCGTCCGGGATGGATTGGATGCGGGGTATCGATTCATGTCCGACTCCGATGCACGATCGCTGGGTTCGGCGCATCCGCTGGCCCATCTCTGGGACAATGGCGACGACCCGGTGGAGGCATTGAACCTCTCCATGAGGGTGCGACGGATCGCCCTCGACAATT
>JAPULD010000352.1 GCA_027295365.1 Planctomycetota bacterium | reverse complement strand
TTACCGGGGCTATGAGATTGCCGATCTGGCGGCGAACGCCACCTTCGAAGAGGTCGCTCATGTCCTGCTCGTGGGACACAAACCCAGCGCCGATGAACTCCAAGCGTTCAAGGACGAACTCGTTTCGATGCGGGAGATTCCCGAGAGTCTCAAGACGTTGCTCAAGGACATCGCGGGTGATCCCCCCAACGCCCACCCGATGTCGATCCTCCGCACCGGGGTGAGCTATCTTTCGCATTTCGATCCCGACACCGAGGACAATTCGCCCGAGGCCGAGCTGCGCAAGAGCAAGCGACTTCTCGCTCAGATTCCCACGATCATCGGGTATGGCCAGATGGTTCGCGATGGGAAACCCCCCGTCGATCCCGATCCCACGCTCGACCATGCCGCCAACATGCTCAAGTGCATGACGGGGCAGACCCCCGATGAATTGAGCGCGAAGGTGATGGACGTCTCGCTGATCTTGTACGCCGAGCATGACTTCAACGCCTCGACGTTCGCCTGTCGCGTCATCGCCTCGACGGAGTCTGACCTGCACAGCGCGGTGGTCGGCGGCATCGGCGCCCTGAAAGGTCCATTGCATGGCGGGGCCAACGAAATGGCCATGGAGATGCTCAAGGACATCGACACGTTCGTCAGCGCCGGGAACGGTGACGTTCGTGCATTCATGGACCAGGCGTTCGCCGAGAAACGCAAACTCATGGGCTTTGGTCATCGCGTCTACAAGAATGGCGATCATCGTGCCGGCATCCTTCGAGGCCTGGGACTCCAGGTCGCCGAAAGTCAGGGCCCCGAGTCGAAGAAGTGGTTCGACATGGGCGACGAGGTCCAGCGGATCATGTTCGAGGACAAGAACATTCAGCCCAACGTCGACTTCCCGTGCGGCATGACGTACTTCGTCATGGGTATTCCGGTCCCCCAATACACGCCCATCTTCGTGGCCAGCCGCATCACCGGCTGGTGCGCCCACATCATGGAACAACACGTGAACAATCGCATCATTCGGCCCCTGGCCCAATACACGGGGCCCGAATTGCGAAAGTGGAACGGTTGAGTCTTTCGTTCTCGAGGGCTCATTCACAGAGTGCAACTTGCGATCGAACGGGCATTATCAGCCGCCTGCTTATGATGTTGGTGTTTCCCGTCATGGTGTCTTGTCAGCCCGGCGTGAAACTGGATCATCTTGATTCGCCCCGGCTTGTCGGCCCATTGCTGGGGCATGTCTCGTATGAGGAAGCGAATTTCTGGGCGTATGCAGGGCCCGGCGCTCGATTCAGGATTGAGTATTGGCCACGGGCTGAACCCCAGAGGGTCATGCAGGTCGAGTTTGAAGCAAATGCTTCAGCCAATCACTCGGCCAAGGTGAAGCTTGAGTCACTGACTCCAACCACGATCTATGACTATCGGTTGATCGAATTGTCATCGGATGACCAGGAAGCGACCGGTCAGTTCAGAACCGCGCCGCTTCCCGGCACTTCGGGGCGATTCAATCTGGCCGCGGCCTCGTGCATGCGGTACGACAACGATCAGCAGGCCTGGGTCACGCTGGCGTCAAAGGAACCATCGTTGTTGCTGCTCCTGGGAGACAACGTCTACTCGGAGACCACTTCGCCCGATCAGATCAGGTCTCACCATCTGCGTTATCGAACGGTGCCCGAGTTTGCGAGGATCATCGCCACCACCCCGACGTACGCCATCTGGGACGATCATGATTTTGCGGGGGACAACGCCGCGGGCGATACGCCCGGCAAGGAAGATTCGCTGCGAGTCTTCAACGAGGTATGGGTGAATCCCGGCGCGGGAACGCAAGACACTCTGGGCATCTTTCATTCCTTTCGTTGGGGCGATGTCGAATTCTTCATGCTCGATACGAGGTATCACCGCTCGCCCAACATCTATATCGACAATGACGACAAACGCATGCTGGGTGATGCGCAATTCGAATGGTTGAAGGAAGGATTGCTGGCTTCGACCGCGACGTTCAAGATCATCGCCTCGGGCAGCACCCTCAAGGCCGCGCTGACCGACAGTTGGAGACGCTACGGTTTTTCGAGAGAGCGTGTCTTTGCCACGATCATGGAAAACGATGTCAATGGGGCGCTCTTTCTCACCGGCGATCTGCATCGATGTCAGATCGACGAACATGATTCTGGCGTCGAAGGGGGTTACCCGATCGTCGAGGTCATCTCTTCAGGCATCACCCGGGGTTCGCCGACCGGCTTCGTCACGATCGAGTTCGATACCACGATCGACGATCCGAGCCTGACCATCTTGGTGTGGAAGGGCGATGGGCAACTCCAGGAACGACGGGTCATTCCGCTCTCTGAATTGCAAGTCCGTGGGGGGTGAACTTGTGCCAAGGCGCTGTGAGCCGTGTTTTGTGGGCTGAATGCACGACAAGGACATGGCCGACACGGTCATGGCACATGAGACTCTGAGAAGCGATCCTGATATCCTGCTTCAATTCACATTGGAGGATCGGAGAATGAAAACAGTGCGAAATCTGAGCATCCTTGCACTGCTCGTCATGGGCCTGTCATTTCGTGCCCATGGGCAGCAGGAATCGCCCCCGGAAACAACCCCTGAAACAAACCCGGAATCGTCTCCCGAATCAACGCCCCAAGTTGAAGTGGATCCGGATGCGCCCTATCTCGTGGTCTTGGGCATCGCCCAGGACGCGGGGTATCCCCAGGCCGGTTGCAAGAAGGACTGTTGTGAAAAAGTCCGGCAAGGCGAAGCCACAAAGAAACACGTCTCATGCCTGGCCCTCGTCGATCCGGTCTCGGGGGACCGATGGATGTTCGATGCGACCCCCGACTTCCGCGAACAGTTGCGAATGCTCGACGAGATTGCTCCCCCAACCGGCAGCAAGCCTCCCTCGCTCAAAGGCATCTTTCTGACGCATGCCCACATTGGTCATTACACGGGAATCATGTTCCTGGGTCATGAATCAATCGGGGCCGACAAGACCAACGTCTACGTCATGCCTCGCATGCGAATGTTCCTGAGCAACAACGGGCCCTGGGAACAACTCGTGAACTACGAAAACATCAAGCTCAGGCCCATCATGGATCGACGCCCGATCCGCCTGAACGATCGACTGACCGTCACCCCGGTGCGAATTCCTCATCGGGAGGAATACAGCGAAGTGGTGGGCTATCGCATCGATGGCCCCAACGCCACGGCTCTCTTCATTCCCGACATCGACAAGTGGGAGGCGTGGGATCAGCGATTGGAGAATGTGTTGCTGACGGTTGATGTGGCCTACCTCGATGGCACCTTCTATGCCAATGGCGAGATCCCGGGCCGCGACATGGCTTCGATTCCCCATCCCTTCATCAAGGAAACGGTGGCCCGGTTGAAGCTCCAACTCGAATCACAGCGGTCCAAGGTTCGCTTCATTCACCTGAATCACACGAATCCCGCGTTGCAGGCCGGCAGCGAGGCACGAAAGGCCATTGAGACCGCGGGCATGAGGGTGGCTCGCGAAGGTGAACGGTTCGGTCTCTGAACCTTGAACCGAGTGGGCGGTACAATCGCGGCCAATCGCTTGAGGCCAAGAGGTATCCAGGCGTGGATCACGAATATTTCTCTGGAGCAGAACATGAATCGTCACTTGATTTCCATCGTCGCGGGTCTGTCCTTTGCGATGCCCCTCAATGGCTACGCCCAGACCTCGCAACCCACCTCGCGTCCCGATTCCCAGCCCATGGCTTCAGCCAATCCTGCCGCGGAAGGATTTGACCATGAAGGATCGGATGAGAAGGCCATCGCCATCGCCGACTCGGTCATGGAGAAGATGGGGGGGCGACAGGCCTGGGACGACACCCGCTTTATCTCCTGGAAATTCTTTGATTTTCGTATGCATGTCTGGGACAAGCACACCGGGGATGTCCGGATTGAATTTACGAATCGAGAAGGTGTCCATCACCTGGTGCTCTCGAACATTCATTCGGGTGAAGGCAAGGCGTTCGTGGGGGGGGAACCCGTCACCGATGAGGAAGAACTCGAAAACCTGATGACTAACGCCAAGTCGTGGTGGATCAACGACAGCTACTGGCTGGTGGTTCCCTACAAGCTCAAGGACAGTGGCGTGACGCTGACCTATGTGGGCGAGGCGGACATGGAAGATGGCCGAGCTTCGGATGTTTTGCAACTGGTCTTCAAGGGCGTTGGCAACACGCCTGAAAACAAGTATCACGTGTTCGTGGCCAAGGATTCGGGACTCGTGGAACAGTGGTCATTCTTCCGTACGGTTGCCGACGAAGAGCCTGCATTCAAGTCCGCCTGGCACAACTGGCAACCGCATGGGGCCATCCTGCTTTCGGACGACCGTGGCGTCATGCGAGGAAATCCCACCAAGCACACTGGCGTTGCGGTGTTCGAGAGTCTGCCCCGATCAGTGTTCGAGAGCGCCGATCCGTTCATTCCGTCCGATCATCAAACAGCAGGCGAGACCTCCATGAACTCTCCCCTGGACAAACTCGCGCCGCTGTTGGGCGACTGGACCGGCACGCTCACCAGTCATGGCGAGGATGAATCGGTCGTCGGGTCATTCGCCATTCGTTGGCACAGCGCCCCCGTCTTCGAGGGACGTCATCTTCGCTTCGAGATCTCGTCGATCGAGCCCCTGGGTAACGGCTACTACGAATTCGAGGGTCTGTTCACCATCGCCCCGGATGGCGAGACGCTCGAAACCGTCTGGATGAACCCGTTGATTCGCCGGCAGACGGATCGCTTCCTCAACAGCCAGGTGCTGTTCTGCGAAAAAGGCACGTGGGATTCATCCGGCACGATCCTGAGGCTGATGTCCGATCACCAGTATGGGCCCGATCAACCCGTCATCCGCATCGAGTCGGTGTTCA